>CALPRR020000026.1 GCA_943326025.2 Candidatus Kuenenia stuttgartensis
GATAATAATATAAAATAAAAAAGCAGTTTTTGATTGATTCAAAAACTGCTTTTTTATTTTTGTCTAATGTCTTATCCTATTTCTTTTTCTGACCTCTAGTTTGATTTTTTTTGTATTTTTCTTTGATTTTACGTTTGTAAGAACCGCCTAGATTTACTTTTGAATTCTTCTTTTTCTTTTCATGGAACGCACCTTTTGAATTGTCAATTTTTACATCAGGCATATAATTTACACCAGGTAAAACCGGCATCTCCATTTCAATTAATACATCTGAAATTTCTACATTTTCAGGAAAGTCAACTTCTGAAATTTTCATTTTCATCATTTCTTCAATTTCTTGAAGCATTTTTGCATCTGATGAAGTGATGAATGAAATTGCGATCCCATCTTTGTCTGCACGACCTGTTCTACCGATTCTATGAATGTAATTTGGTGACTCGTCAGGTAAATCAAAATTGATGACGTGAGTTACATCTGAAATGTCTAATCCTCTCGAAACTAAATCTGTTGCAATTAATACTTTAGAAGTTCCATCTTGAAAATTGTTAAGCGAACTAAAACGGAAATTTTGTGATTTATTTGAGTGAATCACACCGAAGTTTTTATTTTCTTCGCTACCCATTTCTTCGAATACTAAATCAGCTACTTTTTTACTTTTAGTAAATAGCAATACTTTTTGCATTGAACTATCCGTTTCTAAAAGATGTTTCAGTAAGTTAATTTTTGAATTGAAATTAGGAACATTGTATATTGATTGAGCAATTTTATCAACTGGAGTTCCGTGAGGAGCCGCTTCAACTTTTTGTGGATTATTAAAAAATTCTTCAAAAATTAATTCAACATCTTCAGTTATTGTTGCTGAGAAAAGTAAATTTTGTCTTTTTGCTGGAAGTAAATCTAAAATGTTTTTCAATTGGGTTCTGAATCCTAGATTTAACATTTCATCCATTTCATCAATAACCACTTTTTGAATACATTTCAATTTTAATGTTCCATTATGCCCTAAATCAATTACTCGACCTGGAGTTGCAACCAAAATATCCAAACCATTCATAATGATTTGTTTTTGCGTATTGATATTTGCTCCACCATAAACACCTGCAACTCTCACATTCATGTAAATTGTCAATTTGGCAATTTCATCAACGATTTGAGCAACTAATTCTCTTGTTGGAACAATGATTAAAACTCTAGGTTCTAATTGATATGAAAATTTTAACTGATTTAAGATAGGCAACAAAAAAGCCAATGTTTTACCTGTACCTGTTTGTGCAATTCCAACAACATCTTTTCCTGACATCACAACAGGATATGCTTTTTCCTGAATAGTTGTAGCTTCTGTAAATTCTAAATCTACTAAAGCTTTTTGAAGTTGTTTACTTAAATTAAAATCGATGAATTGCATTTTTGAAAAAAATTATTGTTTGCAAAGGTACTTCGTATTTATCGGTTTAAGAAAGATTCTACTGAAAATATTGACCTTTCAACAAATTAGAGCGGAAAAGTATCTTTGATTTAAAGAAATTAAGGTCTAAATCAAGTTATTTTTGAATAGTTAATATTGTTTTATGAAATTATCAGGAAAACATACCTTAAAAGAAATTGCTGCATTTTTAGAATGTAAATTTATAGGCAATGGAGACCAATTAATTCTTGGTATTAATGAAATTCATAAAGTTGAAAAAGGGGATTTAGTTTTTGTCGATCACCCAAAATATTATCAAAAAGCATTGAATAGTGATGCAACAATTATTTTAATAGATCAAGAAGTAGATTGTCCTGAAGATAAGTCATTGATTATTTCAAATACACCTTTTGATGATTACAATAAATTGACAAAACATTTTAGTCCATACATTCCACAAAGTTCTATGATTGGAGAAAGTTGTGAGATTCATCCTACAGCTACTATTTATCCAAATGTTTTTATTGGCCATCGAGTTAAAATAGGTTCAAATGTGACTCTTCACGCTGGAGTTAATATTCAAGACGATGTTACAATTGAAGAAAATGTAATAGTTGGACCAAATAGTGTAATTGGGCATTATGCATTTTATTATAAAAAGAAACCTTCTGGCTATGATCGTATGCATTCTTGTGGAGGAGTATTGATTAAGAAAAATGCTGAAATTGGCGCTTTATGTTCAATTGATTCAGGTGTTTCTGGACTTACTATAATAGGTGAAGGGACTAAATTAGACAATCAAGTCCATATTGGTCATGACACTGTAATTGGAAATAATTGTTTGTTTGCTGCAAATGTAGGAATTGCTGGATGTGTTATTGTTGAAGATAATGTAACAATGTGGGGACAGGTAGGTTGCAAAAGTGATGTAAGAATAGGAGAGGGGGCTGTTATTTTAGGTCAATCAGGTGTTTCAAAAGATTTGGTAGGAGGTAAAACATATTTTGGAAGCCCATGTGGTGAAGCAAAATCAATGTTCAGAGAAATGGCTGCCGTTCGAAAATTACCTTCAATATTAGAACAGTTATAGATGGAAGAAAAACTTCAAAAATATTTAGAGAATCAGTTGAAAATAAAGGATTTTAAATTAAATTCTTTGTTGGAGATTACGAATGCCATAAATACAAATGAAGGAGTAGATCAGCTATATAAAATTTTCGAATTTATTCTAAAAGAGCAACTAGGTTTTGATAAGTTTATATTTTTCAATAAGTTAGATGAATGGAGTTGCGTTATTAAATTAGGATTTAAAGGAAAAGTAAAAGAAATTGATGTTGAAAGGGATTTATTACGTTTTAGGGATATTACTGTTATAGAATCTTCGCCATCAGCATTAATTAATGAATTTGATGTTATTGTCCCTGTTTTTCATAAAGAAAAGCCATTAGCTTATTTGCTAATTGCTGGATTGGAACATAGAAAAATGAAAGTTGCAGAGACGATGAATAATATGAGTTTTATTCAAACTTTAGCGAATATTATTGTTGTAGCGATTGAGAATAAACGAATGGCAAAAGCATCGCTGAAGCAAGAACGTCTGAAGAAAGAATTAGAAGTTGCTTCGGAAATGCAAAAATTATTATTTCCTTCAGATTTGCCTTCGAATAAACGAATGGATATCTCTGCAAAATACAAAGCGCGACATGAAGTAGGTGGCGATTATTACGATTTCATACCATTAGGCGATGAGGAATATATTGTATGTATAGCGGATGTTTCAGGTAAAGGAATAAGTGCAGCATTATTAATGGCAAATTTTCAAGCCACAATTCGAACTATTTTTAGGTACCAACGATTTGAGTTCGATTTTCTGATTGAAGAATTGAATAAAAAAGTCATGAGAAGTGCAAAAGGAGAGAAGTTCATCACATTTTTCATTGCTCATTATAATGCAAATTCTAGGTTGTTGACGTATGTAAACGCTGGTCATAATCATCCATTTATAGTTCATGGAAGAAAATCTGAAATGTTGGATCAAGGAAGTATCGGTTTAGGTATGATGGATGAATTACCTTTTATTAATGTTGGAAAAATGGAATTAAAACCTAATTCAACATTAGTACTTTATACGGATGGAGTTGTTGAGTTAGAAGATCATAATGAAGAACAATTTGGCATTGATCGATTGGTTAAAATGATTCATAATTATTACCCATTAAAAATGGAGGATTTAAATAATCTTATTTTTTCCAAATTAGATGAATGGAGAGGAGACCTGAAATTAGTAGATGATACTGCGATATTTAGTTGCCGTTTTTTTTAAGTTGATTTAACTGATCGATAATCATTTTAGTATAAATAACACTACCTTTTTTGTTTAAATGAATTAGATCAGCCCAATAACTAAAATCATTAAATGTATTAGACTGGTACAGATCTAAAAATTCTATTTTATTTTTCGAACAAAATTTCTTTAGTTCTCTAAAAACAGATTGTTTAAGACCTCCAGTTTTGTTAATAGTTGGTCCTAATAAGATATAAAATTTAGTTTTGTTCGAAATACAAATTTGATTGATAAATGTCAATTCGTTAAAAATTTTATTATTAAATCTATTTGATTTTACATAACTCTCACTCCTTTTTTCAGCAATAAACTTCTCTTTAGAAATGGTGTAATCAAGAGGGTAGTAACCGTTAATTTTAGAGTCACAAATATTTTGAAATTTATTTGAGAATAATTTAAAATTATCACCATTGAAACGATAGCTTTGAGATAGAAACTTTATCGGTTCATAAATACTATTTTCATTTATTTTTTTTCTAATGTATTCGTTTTTATGATAGTAATATTTTAAATAATATACATCTTCTAAATTTTTATTCTCATTTTCTAAAATAAAATCATCTAGTTCTAAATTCAGAATAATTAGGTCTTTAGGTAATTTATTGAATTGTTTCAATAAGCTAATTATAGCAGTGTTATATAAAATATGTTTTCCTGGTTTTGATAAATTGACGGATTTTTTGTTGATTAATTGATTATTAATCATTGTATTTACTCTTGAAGATCCAATTATTATAGTATCTGAATCCCCATGTTTTAAATAATAGTTTAAATCGCCACAAGCATGTTGACAGTAATTTTTTTCATATAAATTATTAAAATAGATACCTAACCCAAAATCAATTAAAAATGAAAGAGTAATTATTTTCAATATATTTATCAATGTTTTTTTCATTAGAATTGGAAGTATATAAAAGCTCCACCTTTGGTTTGACCTAGAAATATTATCGAAAAAATAATTATTAGATAAAATATAATTTTATAGTTTTTCTTCCAAGATAATATTGAAATGAAACCTAATTTATGCGTTAGTATTTCAATAATAATTAATATAATAATTGGAATTGTGAAAAGACTTGAAATATTTTCATTAATCCAATATTTCAGTTGAAATAAATTGAAATCGGTTAATATTTTTCTGTAAATATAAAATGTATCGCCTAATGTTTGTGATCTAAATGGTATCCAAAGCAATGATATTAAAAAGAAAATAAAAATCATTCTTGCAAAATTGATTATCTTATTTTTACTTTCATTTCTAATATTAAAAAGACGTTCAATTATTAGGAAAATCCCATTTAAAAGTCCCCAAATCAAGAAATTATAAGAGGCCCCATGCCATAATCCAACAATAAAAAATGTTATAATTAAATTAAAGTATATTCGATGCTTTAACACTCTGTTTCCTCCCAATGGGATATAGATATAATCCTTCACCCAGTTTGATAATGAGATATGCCATTTTTTCCAAAATGAAGTAATACTTGATGATATGTAAGGAGAATTAAAATTGATGATTAAATTATAATCAAATAATTTAGCAATACCAATTGCCATGTTTGAATAACCTGCAAAATCAGTATATATTTGAATGGAAAAAAGTAAACATGTAAATAATAATAAACCACTATTGGCATTCATAGGATTTTCGTATACTTTGTCAACTAAAATTGAAATGTTATCAGCAACAGCGACCTTTTGAAACAATCCCCAAATTATGTATGTAAGTCCTATTTTAAGATTTTCTTGATTAAAGGTATGTTTTAATTTATTTACTTGTGGTATTAAGTCTTTTGCTCTTTCAATTGGTCCAGCAACAAGTTGTGGGAAAAATGAAACAAAGAGTGCAAATTTTCCAATATTTCGCTCTGGTTCAATCGTTTTTCTATATACATCTATTGAATAACTTATTACTTGAAATGTATAAAAACTTATACCGACAGGAAGAAGTAATTCAAAATTTGTACTTGTATAATTAATCTCAAAATAGGAAAGTATATCAGAAATTATCTGCTGAAAAAAATCAAAGTATTTAAATAGAAATAATACTCCCAAGTTCATAATTAAACTTAAAGCTAGACCTAACTTACGTTTAATTTTAATAGGAGATGATGTTAGTTTTAGAGATAAAACGAAATCAAGAATGGTAGTAAAAACAAGAAGTAATAAATATGACGCATTCCATTGTGCATAAAAAAAATAACTGCTTAGAAGTAAAAGAATCCAACGGTATTTTGAAGGTAAAATCCAATAGATGGATAAAACGATTATTAAGAAAAGGAAAAAGTCGAAACTATTGAATAACATATCTCTATTTAGTTATCTAAGAATAAACATCTTCCCAAATTCTTTTTTGAAATAAGTATCACCATTAGTAGATTTATGTTCAATGTCTTGACCGTTTATTTGTGCTTTTACTGTATATAAATAGACACCATTTGCTAATTTGTCACCAAAGTTATCTGTTCCATCCCAAGAATATTCGGTAATATTTTTACCGATAAATATTGGTCCTAATTCATCTTCATTGATTTCTTTTACAATTTTACCAGAAACATTCATTATTTGAATTAATACTTTATCTGGAACTTCAGTGCCTGTTAAAGTGAAGACAAATTTTGTTTTAGTACTAAATGGATTAGGGTAATTCATTAAATAAGTTATAGTTGATGCATGAATTACTTCAAATGATATTCTATAATCTAAATCACCAGATAAATTACCACTTCTATCTGAACCTTGTACTAAAATAGAATATTTCCCATCCTTAGTGAAATTAGCTAAATAATTTATCTTAAATCTTTTATTTTGTGTATTTGCTGGAGTCCATTGCATTATAGAATTGCCATTTCCATCAGTGAAATAAATTCGTTTTTGATTTCCATCAGGATCAGTAAGATAAATTGCAAATAAAGATGTATCTGAGTCATTGTTCATCACTAAGTAAGGATTTTCATCTTTTAGAGAAATTAATATTTCACTTTTTGGAGAAACAATGTCTCCATTTAATATATGGCGATTATCAAAAGTTACGTCCAATATCGGATTTTTCTCTTCTCGATTAACGTAAAAAGGAATTTGTAAAAGGTTATTGAAGTGTTGCTGTTCAGGTTGGTCAGTAATGTAAAGACTTCCGTTAATGTATGGATTCACTTCCATCCAAAAAATATTATAGCCAGGTAGACCAGTAGTTGTGAATTCAATCGTATCTCTAAAAGTTTCTCCAACTAATAGAGAGTCTTGTCTATTATAGCTTATAGGATGTTTTATATGATTCTCATCTTCTACCCAATAATTGACTAGAAGAGAATCCATATTTAAATTATAGATATTTTTTATATCCATAGCAAAGTTTATTTTTTCACCTTGCTCTAATGTATCTTTATTTGGTAACCATGTATATGGAATTGAATCATCGAGTGCAGCTTCTGGTAAAGGTGAATATAAAACATGCCAATGATCAATTTGAGAAGGAGTTAATTGGATTGTATCTATATAATTTGCTTCTAGTCTAATAAAAGGAAACTGTTGTGCAGGCATGATTAAGTTGAAATTTACAATGGAATCATTCCTAGTCATTAATGTGTCAATTCTTATTTGTTCCACCCCATTTATATCAAATCCTACAATAGACAATTGAGTAGAATCATTTCCAGTAATATTTTCTAGAGGATCTTGTTTCCAATAGATAGTCCCCCAATTAGATGCTGGTCCAATTAAAGTTGATTCTTCATATCCAGAATTTTTGAAACTTCGAATAATTGTGTTTAGTGTAATATCTTGACCTGGTAGTTGTGCAAATGTTTCGACAACACTTGAGGTATCACCTTTTTTACAAATAAATATAAATGGCCGATTTGGGCGTGATGGATTTATACTATCAGAACCTAAATTTGCAAAAGTATTATATACCGAAGGAGAATTCTGACTCCATAAATCATATCTAGTGTTAAAAGGTGTATAGATAATTAAATAATTACTATCTGGTACAACGTTATTGATTAAATTTTGAAAAGCAGCCATCGATGTGGGATCTGCTTGATGATAAGCAAAATACCTCATTACTCTTGGCACACATCCACCATTATCATTGTAATTACCAAAATTGTTATTAACATTTTGATTAATAGGTAAATATCTTGTTCCCCATGGGGTTAGAGTAGAATAATCGATAATTGCTACATGAATAGCAGGGTTATTCATATCAGCCGGCCCACATACACCTTGGTCACCAGAGCCAACTTGTCCATTTAAGTTCCAAAAATTCTGACCAACTAAGCTTGTTACTCCTCTAACTTTAGATTGAACTTGTTTTATATATGGCATAAAAATACGTTCCCTTAAAGCTCTGTTGTAGTTGATTCCACTAAATTCATTTTTTTTATATTGAAAAAAATGATCTTGCCCCCAACCAGTTTTTCCTTCAATATATTGAAAAGATTGTTCTCGCCACATTGGATTAGTTTCATTGATTGCTACTCTCCAGAAATAAACCATACTATCTTGACAAATTAATGGAGCATTTACATTTGAAGAAACAAATTTCCAATCATCAGGATTTACCTCTTGAATACCACCTAAACCAGAAACTAATGCATATCTATATTCAGGACTGTTAAATAAATCTGTTGTATCAATTTCGAATCTATACGTATTAAAATCTGCTATTGGATTAATTGTGGAAGCCTTGAAAGTTACACTGTCATTTGGTACTACCGCAAAATCGTATGGTAAAACGGGCAATATTCCATCGATATTAATAAATAAACTTTTAGAAATTTGGTTATTATTTAATTCATCGAATTGCTCATTAATAAAGTTTGGAATATCTGCAGAAATATAAAAAGTATTAATTCCACTTGAAATATTTGCTTGAAGTGGAATTAATATTTTTATAGTATCCTTATAATTTAGACGAGGAACATTAATCGAGTAAATTGAATCAGTTGATGTTAAAGGAAAATCTCTTCTAATTTCTAATTGAAAAGTGTCTGTTATTGCTTTTCCATAATTTGTTAAAATAATATTCATTTCAATATTATTTGTATTTAAATCTAATATTTCAGGAAGAAATGAGACATTTTCGACTTTTAATTCAATTTCAGGTTTTGGAAATGAATTCAATTTTATCATAGGATCACCGTTGAGAACCATTTGGGAAGTTGTCGATTCTAAACCTAAATTACTACTGATACTATTCAAGTATGAAATATTCTCTTGTATTTGTTTACCAATTGTTTTTCCATAATTTTCTGAACTAAATTGGCGGTACAATTCTGTTGAGTATAATGCAAGGGTATTTGATAGACCTTTGTATACACTTGAAATAAATGCGATTGCTCCAGCATCAACAGCATTAACAAAGTTTTCAGAGTTAGAATATTGAGTATTATATATATCACCGTTAAAACATGAATTACCAAGAACAATAGGGTATTTATTCAAATTATTCCATGTACTTGGATTATCTAAGTTGATTTCAAAACCACTTCCTGAGGGTGCTGAATGACCGAAAAAGGTCATTAAAGAAACACCACTTTGTATTTTTGCAGTAACATCATTAAGTACTTGGATATCTAAAGGAAGAGTTGATGATTTATAAACTCGTGTAACTTCACCAGCATAATTTGCATTTTCAATTATGTTTTCCATGTCATTTAAATAACCTTGGAAAAGTGATTGTTGAGAGGCGTCAGTTCCTCCTCCTAAATGTAAAATTTGTTTCTGCCAATCCAAACTTGAAATATTACTACAAAAAGTTGAATCTTGTTGAAGATCATAGGCTTTGATTTTTTTTAAATAATTTTTTAATTGGGTATTTGTTGTTACAGCAATTCTTCCCGTTGGAATCAATGGTGCCCAATTGTTTCCTTCTAATTTTGCTGTTATTGCAACATCACTATTTGGTTGGCCAAAAGTGGGAATAAGATTTTGAGAATAATAAATAGGATTTTGTCTGAAAATTTGAGCAGTAGAACTGTTAGCGTTTATGTATCCAGAAGATAGTGCTTTTCCTAGTAGAAATAATCCAACAGGTTTTACAGAAGCATTATTATATATGTAGTGAGCAAATCTTCTGATTCCATTTATGTGTTTATTGATACCTCCTCCAAATTGTAAATATAATTCATCAATATTTGCAAGTATTACATTGTAATGTCCTCCCGCAACTGAATTTCTATAGTCAGCGTATTCTAATGAAGCTGAATCCAATTTTTGATGATAAATCATTAATAAAGCACCATCAGCATTAAAAGAAGGGTAATTGGTAAACAAACCAGTTCCATTCACGGGTGTTAGGGTTGTTAAACTAGAAATTGTATTCAAGTTTTGGTAAACAACTTTTTGTTCTTGATTTGTTGAATTATTAGAAATTAATGTGCTATAAAAGGTCGTGTTATTAGTTAAACTTATTTTTTTTGGACTGTCTCCAAAAACGAAAATGATTGGATTGTTATAATTGACATTTGTAAAGTCCAATCGTATTTTAGTCTCAAGTGGATTATTTTTGATACTAAAAATAGTAAAAGAACTATTTTCTAAACTTGGCGTTTTAGGGTATTTTATTGACCAATAATTTAATGCTTGAAAGTCAGTTACAGCTCCTTGATCATTAACCATCATCCATTTTAAACTAGTTGAACCATTATTCAATTCTGTTACTGGAAATGTTGTATTTGAATAAATTTGTCTCCAACCTGTGACAATTTCGTCATGTAAAACATAATTATTATTTCCTATTTGCCATTTAGTATGATGGTTGCCAATTCCAGTGTAGTTTGCATTCGATTTTGTCACAGAAATACCGTTGAAAATAGCATTAGGAGCATCACTTCCAGTGTAGAGTGAACTAGTATTAGCGGATAAATTTAAAGTCGTTCCAGAACTGTACTGACCACTTCCCCAACCTTCCCCTGGCATGTAAAAAGAACTAGACTCATCATCATCTCTTTGACCTTCGTTAAAAATAGAAGAATATAAAGTTTCAACTTTTTGTAAAATAAAGTTTGAAGGAGTATAATTATTGAAATCAGTTTCGTTTTCGATGATAAATCTCGAATTGTTAGTTAAATTATTCCATGTGAAAAAATACTGTAATGTATCATTGAAAAGACTATAAGCAGGATTTCCAATATCGGTTGGGTTTTCATATAAAGTTGAATCTAACCAACCACTATTACGTTCAGCAAAAAACAAAATATAATCTCCTGAATTTAATGTATCATCTCCACCATCTTCAATGAAAAGAGGTACTTCTTTTTCTTTTCCGAAAATTTGTAAGTTTTGAGATGAAATGGAAGAGATAGGGATTCCAGCATTTGAAAGGGCTGTAAAATCTAATTTGTAAATCCCAGTTTGAACGATGTTGAATTTATAATATTTTTGATTGTATTGAATCCATTCGTTTCCATATGTTTGTGAATATGAAAAGTGTATTGAAAATAATAATATAAAAAGTAATAGTATCCTCATAATTATTTAATATTATTAGGCTTGTCTAATTGTATTCTAAGTGAAATAACATGTGAATATAAAGCAACTGAAGCATCACCAATATCTGTGAATGCATAATCCAAACTAAAGTTCTTAATATTTAAGCCAACACCAATACTCGGTTGAATGTTTAGTTTCTTTTCTTTATCAATTGTTTGAATGTATTGAACATTTGAAACACCAGCCCTAAATGCAACATATTTTTTAAATCCAAATGAGATTCCCAAATGTGGGTCAACTGAAAAAACATTAGATTTAATAAGCGTGTTTCTTCTACCATCTGTTGATAGATCAAAGTTAATCTCGGTTGTGTTATAAAATCCTTTTTTACCAAGTTCAAATCTACGATATCCCCCAAAAATAAATTTTGGTAATGTTAACTCTAATCCATTTTCAGGAATTTCATTTCCTGTTTGCGAAAAGACTTCTTTTGTTTGGGAATCTAAAGTAAATATCCATGCGTTAAAAGTTGAAGTAATATCTCTAGCCATGACACCAAATTTCCACTTATTATCAATTTGATATTGAATCCCTCCATCTAATCCAAATCCCCAAGATTTAGCGAAATCCCCAACTTTTCTGTGAATTATTTTAAAGTTACCTCCAACACTTAATCCTGGGATTTTTAATTTTCTGGCATAAGAGAATAAAAAGGCATAATCAGCAGCAGAAAACGATGATATTTTAGAGTAATTTATATTTCCTTGTTGATCAATTAATTGAGTAGTGTTTGGGATATTGTCTACAGCAAATCTAAGTGCTGAAAAACCCATTGTACTATTACTATCTATCGAATGAGCTAGACCTAAATAATCATATTTTGCAATTCCAGCAAAGTATTCAGAATGCATTATTCCAACATCTAACCATTTATCAACTCTAGTTAAACCTGCTGGATTCCAATATCCCGAATTTACATTACCAGTTTGAGCAACATTTGCATTTCCAACACCTAAAGCATCAGCTCCAATACCAATTGATAAAAATTCATTAGAATATTTTGGTGCAACTTTATCACTTTGTGAAAATGCCACAAAACTGAAGCAAAAGAACAAAATAGTATGTGAAAATAAAGTTAATTTGTACATTTTAAAATCTTTTTTGTCTCTCAATAACAAAGTTTTTAAGAAAAAATTGTGTTCTTTGTTCAATTGTTTATATAATAGTAGACGTAAAAATATAGAAATAGTCGGAAAACTAAGGTAGAATTTTTTAAAATATTAATAAAATGTTTAACATACCAAATATTGTAACTGCTTCCAATTTACTTTCAGGTATAATTTCAATAATATTATCGCTTTCTGGTAGAATTGATTTAGCTCCATTTGCAATTTACTTAGGTGCTATTTTTGATTTTTTCGATGGATTTTTAGCTAGAAAACTTAAAAAAACAGGTGAATTAGGGAAGCAATTAGATTCATTGGCAGATATGGTCACTTTTGGTGTTGCCCCAGGAGTTTTTATGTTGGTAGTATTAGTCATTTCTATTGATTTAATTTCAAATACTGGTTCAGAAATAATTATTAAAAATTTCCCTGAATACGTGAATTATGTTTTGACAAATTGGAAAAATGCAGTATTTTATAATGTACCTAATGATTTTGATTCAATTTTAAAATATTTACCTTTTATTGCTTTGTTTATTCCTTTTATGTCTTTGTTTAGATTAGCTAAATTTAACATTGATATGCGTCAAACAGAATCTTTTATTGGGTTAAATACTCCAGCTAATACTATTTTTTTTACAACTTTTCCTTTGGTTTTGTCAGTTGAATATGGAATAGATTTCTATAATGATAATTTAGTTTTTTACATGTTTCAACCATCTTTTTTGGTGCCGTTGATTGGTTGTATGTCCATGATGTTAGTTTCTGAATTACCAATGTTTTCGCTGAAATTCAAACATTTTAAATGGAAAGGGAATCAATTGAGATATATATTCTTAATAAGTTGTGGATTATTAATTTCATTTTTATTAGTTTGGTCTATTGCATTAATTGTACTTTTGTACATGATTTTATCATTAATAGAAAATAAGTTTTTAAATAATATACAAAATGAAGTTCAAAGCTGAAATTGATGTAATGCCGTTAGATGCATTGTTAGACCCACAAGGAAAAGCAGTTACAAATAGTATGAGTAACATTGGTTTACCGGAAATTAGTGGTGTGAGAATTGGTAGACATATCCGTTTATTTGTTGAAGCTGCATCTAAAACTGAAGCTGAACAAAAAGTAGAAGAGTCTTGTAAAAAATTACTTTCTAATCAAATTATGGAAAGTTATGTTTTTTCTGTTGAAGAAGTATAAATATATTTTTTAAATGTTTTGAATGGATTTACTAATTTTAGTGAGTCCATTTTTTTTGTTTTATGATTGTAGGAAATAGAGTTGGTTATCAGATATTAAAAGGAGGGAATTCAAGTTTTCAGACCTTAAATCCAAGGTTGAATGAGTTTAATGATGTTCATATCTATGAAGCAACAGATGACGAGATAATATTAGCTATTGAATTAGCAGAAAGTGCATTTTATGAATATAGTAAAATTTCGGGATTTAAAAAATCACTTTTTTTTCAAGATATAGTTCAGTTAATGGAAAGTCAAGAACGTGAATTATATGAATTATATTGTTGTGAATCTGGATTGGATCAAGATAGGGCAAAAGTTGAACTTACAAGAACGAAAAATCAGATTTTAAATTTTGCATCTTTCATCGCTTCAGATGAATGGCGATTTTGCTCTTCTGAAATTCCTGATAAAAATAGTGTGCCATCCAAGCCTGAACTGATTAAAGGGTTGTTCCCGTTAGGGCCTGTTGTTGTGTTTGGAGCGAGTAATTTCCCATTTGCTTATTCTACAATTGGAGGAGATTCTATATCTGCTTTAGCAGCTGGGTGCCCTGTTATCGTTAAATCACATCCACTTCATGCAGGTACGGGAGATCTAATTGCAAAGATTGTAATTCAGGCAGCTATAAAAAATGATATGCCAGAGGGTATTTTTTCTAATTTGAATTCAAACGATTATTCTTTAGGTGAAAAATTGATTGAAAATCCAAAAATAAAAGCAATCGGATTTACAGGTAGTATAAATGGAGGGAAAGCAATCATGAGATTATCTCAAAAAAGAGAAGAGCCAATTCCTGTTTTTGCTGAGATGGGCAGTTCCAATCCCGTAATTATTTTACCATCTGTTTTAAGAGATTCAGCAGGATTATGGTCTATGAACTTATCAAATTCTATCACAAATAGTGCTGGCCAATTTTGTACGAAACCTGGTTTACTTTTTTTGGTTAAAGATGAATACAGTACAGAACTTATTGACATGTTAGTTAATAATGTTGTGTCAAAAGATTTTCAGTGTATGTTAAGTTCTTCTATGTGCTCTAATTATAATAAAATACTCAAGGAAAGAGAGGGTTTTGTAAAATTAAATTATAGACAAGGAGATGTTAAACCTAATTATGCTAAACCAACAATAGGGATTTGTAATTCATCTGTTTTTTTAGAAAATGAATTTCTTGCCGAAGAAGTTTTTGGCCCTTTTTCTTTAGTTGTAGAATGTGAGAATATTGATTCATTAAAAAGATGTATCAGTTCTTTGAAAGGTCAGTTAACAGGAACGATTCTTACTGATTCTAATGAAGAATTAATTGAAACAGGAATAATTGAAATTCTCCAGTTAAAGGTAGGGAGAATGATATATAATGGAGTCCCAACTGGTGTCGAAGTTGTTGAATCAATGCAACATGGAGGTCCTTATCCTTCTTCGTCAGAAAGTCAAACAACTGCTGTAGGTATAGATGCAATTTATAGATTTGTAAGGTCGATTTGTTTTCAAAACTTTGATCATAAAATTTTACCAGAATTTTTAAAATAAAATCTAATAACATCTGTTTTTAATAAAATATATAAAAAAAACAAGAAATAAATAGAGTGTAGAATGAAATCAATGTCTAAATTTGCGTAATTATTTGGATTCAAAAAATGAACATATGTCAGAACAAATAGAAAAACCAAAAAGTAATAATGCGGCATTTATGGCAATTATTCTATTGTTGTTAATTGGAATGGGTGCTATGGCTTATTTATGGTCTTCAAAAAAATCAGAATTAAATGATTGTAGTAATGTAAATACATCTTTAAAAGCTGATATGGATGGAATGAACCAAATGATGGAAGGTTATGTAGGTAATATGTCAAATGATCTGAAAAAAGATTTTCAAAGTATGTTGGATACATATGATGCTTTAAAAGAGAAAGATGCAAGTAAGGCCGACAGTATCAACAAGCAAAAAGAAAAGATTATTGGTTTAATGAATGATTTGGATGAAGCTCAAAGAAGTGGTAGGTTAACTGCCCGAACGATTGCTCAATTGAGAAGAGAAAATGAAACACTTCGAAATATTATGAAAAGTTATGTTGTTCAGATTGATTCATTAAATACGCTAAATATTAAATTAAACTCTGATTTAGATCAAACAACTAATCAGTTAAATACAACAACTGCAGAAAAAGAGGAGTATAAAAAAGAAGCAGAGCAAAATGCAGAATTAGTTAAAAAAGGATCTAAACTTCAAGCATTGTCGATTTCAACTGTAGGTTTGAGAATGAAATTAAATAACATCGCTGAAGCAACAGGTAAAGCTCGTAATTGCGTTCAAATAAAATCTAGCTTTACAATTTCTGAAAATACAATAACTTCTTCAGGTAAAAAAACGGTTTATCTTCAGATTGTTGATCCTGATGGAAAGACTTTGCAATCACGTTCAAGTAATACATTTCAAACAGACAATGGTGTAATAGCTTATTCTGACAAGAAAGATATTGATTATCAGAATACAAGTATCGATATGTCGATTTTTTATGACCTACAAGGTGCTGATGCATTAAAAGGTAATTATAAGGTTAAGATTTATTGCGATGGAATGCAGATTGGTTCTGATAGTTTCACATTAAAATAATCTTTTTAAAAATTTAGGTTAATGGTTAATTTATTTATTGCAAATCTTGATTGGGAAATAACTTCTGAAGATTTGATGGCTACTTTTTCAACTTTTGGGACAGTAACTTATGCACACGTTGTGTATGACAACGCAACAAAAAAATCGAAAGGTTTTGGATATGTTGAAATGGATGATACGGATCATGCAATTAATGCAATTAATGCTTTAAATGGTTTTGAAATTAATGGTCGTAAGTTAGATGTAAAAATTGCATCTCCAAAAACAAATAGGCCTGCGAAAAAGCCAGTAGTTGCAAAAGAGAAAAAACCATTCGTAAAGAATAATAATTTTAATAAGGGCCCTAGAGAAGGTGGAGCAACTAGAAGTTTTTCGAAACCTTATAATAATCGTAAAGACGAAGGGACTAAATAAAATTTTTATATAAAATTAAAAAAGGGAAGCAATTGTTTCCCTTTTTTAATGTCATGAAATTAATTTTATATTTGTAGCAAAAAAAAGAGATATGTCAGAAGCGATTAATCAAGGTCATGTTGACTTTTATATAAATGAAAAAGGGATTGCAACAATAGAATTTGGTCATCCTATGAGTAATTCTTTGCCGGGTAAAATTTTACAGAAATTAGCTCAAACTATAACTGATTTAGGACATAATTCTTTAGTTAAAGTTATTGTATTAAAATCAACAGGCGATAAGGCATTTTGTGCAGGAGCGAGTTTTGATGAATTAATTCAGGTAAAGGATTTGGCTGTTGGAAAAGTTTTCTTTTCAGGTTTTGCAAATGTAATAAATGCTTGTCGTAAATGTCCAAAATTAATAATTGGTAGAGTTCATGGAAAAGCAGTAGGTGGTGGTGTAGGAATCGCTGCTTCTGTAGATTATTGTTTTGCAACAAAAAAAGCTGATGTTAAATTATCAGAATTAGCTGTTGGAATAGGACCTTTTGTTGTGGGACCAGCAATTGAACGTAAAATGGGATTATCAGCAATGAGTCAATTAGCTATAAATGCTTCAGAATGGCGTCCAGCGGATTGGGCTTACAGAAGAGGTTTGTATGCTGATTTATTTGAAACTGTAGAGGAAATGGATGTTGAAATTGAAAAATTAGCAACTACATTGTCTAAATCAAATCCTGAAGCGATGAAAAAATTGAAAGATATTTTTTGGGAAGGCACAGAAAATTGGGATCAATTATTATTAGAAAGAGCTGAAATAAGTGGAACTCTAATTTTGAGTGATTTTTCTGTAAATGCGATAAATTCTTTCAAAACAAAATGATAGGTTTTTGAAGAAAGAGCGAAAAAAGTAATAATATTTCAATCTTTTTTAAAAATCAGTTGTTAATAAAACTTAGAAATCATATCTTTGCAGCCCCAAATTACGGGAATTGTCTTATTTAATTAATAAATATTGTGGATACATTAAGTTACAAAACTGTCTCTGCTAACAAGGAAACTGCTGATAAGCAGTGGTTTGTAGTAGATGCTGAAGGCCAAACAGTTGGTCGTTTAGCGAGTAAGGTAGCGAAAATCATTCGTGGTAAACACAAAGTGAATTTCACACCTCATGCTGACTGTGGTGATAACGTTATCGTTATCAATGCAGAAAAAGTATCATTTTCAGGTACTAAATTGGTGAACAAAGAGTACATGCGTTACACTGGATACCCAGGAGGACAACGTTTTACTTCTGCTGAAGAAATGTTAAGAAAACACCCAACTCGTTTGATCGAAAAAGCGGTTAAAGGGATGTTGCCTAAAAACAAATTAGGAAATCAGTTATTCACGAATTTAAAAGTATATGTTGGAACTGAGCACAAACAAGAAGCTCAAAAACCAACTGTTTTAAATCTTGATACATTTAAATTATAATTATGGAAGTAATTAATTCATTAGGAAGAAGAAAAACTTCTGTTGCTCGTGTTTACTTGTCAAAAGGAACGGGTTCAGTTGTCGTAAATAAAAAAGATGTTAAGGAATTTTTTCCTGTAGACGTTCTTCAAGCTAAAATTAGAAGACCATTCGAATTAACAGATACTTTAGGTCAATATGATGTTAAAGTAAATGTTTTTGGTGGTGGTATCAATGGTCAAGCTGAAGCTATCCGTTTAGGAATTGCTAGAGCTTTGGTTAAAGTAGCAGAAGAAAACAAAACATTATTAAAAGCTGAAGGTTTAATGACACGTGATCCAAGAATGGTAGAACGTAAAAAACCAGGTCAACCGAAAGCTCGTAAAAAATTCCAGTTCTCGAAACGTTAATATTTTTTGGCGGTTGTTTAGTATCCAAATTTCAGAGTACCTGTCGGTCTAACGACTGATCCCTTTGAGATTGATTACTAAAGGAACGTAAACAATTTAAACTTATTAAATATGTCAAAAGTAACTTTTGAACAATTATTAGAAGCAGGTGCACACTTTGGTCACCAAAAAAGAAAATGGAACCCGGCAATGGCGCCGTATATCTTTGAAGAAAAAAAAGGTATCCATATCATTGATTTAAATAAGACAATTGCACATCTTGATCAAGCGTGTGCGGCAATGAAAC
>CALPRR020000027.1 GCA_943326025.2 Candidatus Kuenenia stuttgartensis
AGCAACGCTTAAAACGTGGAAGAGAAAAATTAACTGAAATCTTAACCTTTGAATCATCACTAAAAACAGGGGAGGTGCAACATGGATAAACATTCTAAAATAAACGATTTATTTCAGCTTGCAAAAGAGCAACCAACTGAATATTCTTTTGATCAAACGAAAGAACGTTTTGTTAATTCATTAGAAAATTCAATATCTAAAGCTCAAACAAAACGTCAATTTTTAACAACTAAAAAATTGATAATCATGATCTTAAGTATTTATACCATCTCAATGTTAGCGTATTTATTAATACCGAATACAATTGAAAACCAAAATGAAATTAAAACAATTTCAGAGCAAAAATCGTTAAATAGTTCATCTAAATTGATCGAAAAAGAAACTCAATTAGCAAATAATAATTATTCTAACTCTAAATCAGTAGAATATGATTCAATTGCGACTAATGAAATTTCCGAGAATATTATTTCAGAAAATATTATTATCCCTGCTAATGACATAAATGCAAAAACACCTGACAATCAAAACAAACGAATTCCTTTAGTGGACGATAATTTTATTGATGAATATCCATTTCCCAAATTAACTGAAGAAGAAATTAAAGAAAATAATAAAGTCAAAAAAGAAATGATTAAAGCATTTTCAAAATTGGATTCACGAAAATATTCATATTTACCAACTGGCACTTTTGAATATGAAGATAAAACAATATCACTTCAATCATTCATTATTCAAAAAACTGAAGTAAGTAATTTAGAATATAGAACTTTTTTATTTGATTTATTAATACTAGGAAATAAAGAAGGTTTTTTAAAAGCAAAACCTGACCAAAATCAATGGCTAAATCTTCCTGGAGGTCAAAATAATAAAATGAAAGAGTTTTATTTTTCTCATAATTCTTATGATAATTTTCCGGTTGTAAATATCTCAAGAGAAGGTGCTGAAATGTATTGTAAATGGTTATCAAATGCTGTTTATAATTATAATACATCAAAAAACCCTAACTATTATTCTAATGGAAATAAATATTGTGATATTCGTTTACCTTTAAAAGTAGAATGGGTATATGCCGCTAGTTCAGCTGGAAAGAAAATAATTTATCCATGGGGTGATTCTTTAAAAAACGAAAATGGAATTTTTATGGCAAATTATAAAAGATCATTTGAAGATAATGAGAATGGTACATTATATATAACTGATGATATTTTAGCGCCTTCAAAATCTTATTTACCTAGTGAATTTGGTTTGTATTGTATGAGTGGGAATGTTTCAGAAATGGTTTATAACGAAATTGACAAAGACAATCATAAATTCATAAATCCTGGAACAGCTGGAGGAAATTGGATGAGTACAGAAGAAGAAATTAAAATTTTGTCAGATGATAAATTTAAAGGAGAAGTTAATCCAAGTCCAATGATTGGTTTTAGAGTTGTTTCAACACATTTGAATGGTTTTTAAATGTAATATTTGTTACACATAATAGCTTCTCAAAGCATTAACTTAGAAGAAAACATATGTTATGCAAAGTCAATTTACCATTCAAAATTTAAAATGTGGCGGTTGTGCCAACACGATTACAAAAGGTGTAGATTCAGTCGAAGGTGTATCGAATGTTCACGTAGATATCGAAAATTCAGTTGTTTCATTTGATTATGAAAATGATGAAAACTTACAAATTATTCATGATAAATTAGCACATTTAGGTTACCCAGTAGAAAATGATGAAAATTCACTTTTTCAAAAAGCAAAATCATATGCAAGTTGTATGATCGGAAGAGTAACGATGGAATAATTAACAAACTTCAATATAAAGACATGACAATAGTTCTATTGTTATGTCTTTAGTTCTATTTAACATAATATTAATTATAAGACAAATTTATACATTGTAAATTTAGATGATGAATGTTGGAATATTAAAGTAAATGAGATAAATAACAAAGTATAATATTGAAATGTATAATTAAATAACAAAATATAAAAGATCATAAAGTTTAGAAATATGAAATACTCATATAGAATAAACTATTAATAGAATAAATATTGAAATTATAATTATAGATAAATGTATAGATCAATAAAACATAATAAGAAATGAGAATTTAAAAAATATATAATCTTATTAATAAAAAATTAAACAGTAAAACAAATAATGATAAAAATATCATCCTCTTATATTTCGGAACTTATTCCATTTAAAATATTCTGAACAATTATTAATAGATAGATTATGTTAAATAGAAAAGGTGTAATAAATTAATCTCTCAACACTAAAACCTTTATAACCATTTTCAATGAATTAATAATCGAATCAATTATTCCATATATTTACATTTTTACATGAATTAAAAAATTATGGCTAAAAAAATCGTTACTCATTTAACCTTTTATGTTTTACTTGCTTTGATTGCTGGTATTCTGTTAGGACATTATTATCCAGCGACTGGAATTAAAATGGAATACGTAGGGAAAACGTTTGTGAGTATTATTAAAATCTTTGTTGTTCCAATTATTTTCTTGACAATTGTTCTAGGAATCGGCTCAGTCGGAAACTTGAAAAAAGTCGGTAAAATAGGATTAAAAGCCTTATTTTACTTCGAAGTTGTCACAACATTAGCTTTAGCAATCGGAATTATTTTAGCTTATTTCTTAAAACCTGGTCACATTGACAAAGCGTTATTAGAAGCTGGCGATATTTCAAAATATACGAAAAAAGAAGCGTTTACCATTTCTGAATTTCTTCTAAATAACTTGACAATCATCATTTTAATTGTTGCGATAACCTATGGAATCCTTTTGAATTATTCTTCTAAACGTGTTCAAATCGTTCATAAATTGGAAATTGCTTCAAAATTTGTGTTTAAGTTATTGAAATATGTCATGTATCTTGCACCAATTGGAGCATTTGGAGGAATCGCTTTTGCTGTAGGGAAATTTGGTTTAGATACTTTAATTCCTTTAGGAAAGTTGGTCGGAAGTGTTTATTTATCAATGTTTCTTTTTGTTTTCATTGTTTTAGGTACCATCATGCGTATCTACAAACTAAGTCTAATCAAGTTTTTAAGATACATTCGAGAAGAAATTGTTGTTGTTTTTGGTACTTCTTCTTCTGAAACGGCTTTACCCAATTTGATGGAAAAATTGGAACGCTTGGGCTGTAAAAAATCAGTTGTTGGTTTAGTGGTTCCAACTGGATATTCGTTTAATTTAGATGGAACCGCAATTTACTTATCGATGTCAGTTATTTTTATAGCACAATTATACGGTGTCCATTTGAGTTTTAGTGAAATCTTAATGATTATCGGAATCTTGATGTTAACTTCAAAAGGTGCTGCAGGTGTTACAGGTAGTGGATTTGTAGTGTTAGCTTCTACTCTAGCTTCTTTGCACAAAATCCCTGTAGAAGGATTAGCATTTTTATTAGGTGTTGACAAATTCCTAAGCGAAGCAAGAGCGATTACAAATATTATTGGTAACGGTGTCGCTACAATGGTCATTGCTAAAAGTGAAAAAGAATTTGATCGTGAAATGTATTTGAGCGAAATTGATAATCCTGATGCAATTTGATTTATGAGCATAGAACAAAAAATAGTTCAATTAAAATTTGAAAGTTATTCCAATGAAACCGAATTAAATCAATTGGATTTCAAATTATTAGCTGAAGCAAAAGAAGCAGTTCAGAAAGCGTATGCCCCCTACTCTAATTTTCATGTTGGAGCAGCAGTTCTTCTGGAAGATGGAACTATTATTCAAGGAAATAACCAAGAAAATGCAGCTTACCCTTCTGGACTTTGTGCGGAAAGAGTAGCGATGTATTATGCTGGAGCTAATTATCCACATCTAAAAATCAAAGCTATTGCAATAACTTGTCACTCTGAAAATGAAACAATTGTCAAACCGATTTCTCCTTGTGGTGCATGTAGACAAGCGATGGCTGAATATGAAACGAGACATCAACAACCAATAAAAGTCATTATGTCGGGAGAAGTTGGTGAAATTCTAATTTCAGAAAGTATTCAAAATTTATTGCCGTTGATGTTTACGAAAGAGGACTTGAAATAATTAATAAAACACACTTTCTTTCACTGCGCTAATGTTTATTCTTCCCAAGTATATTTACTCTATTCAAAGTGGGAAATAAAATAATTACCTAAAAACAGACTACAATATTTTAATTAAGATTAAATTATCTCCAATAAAAATTTAAATCTGAAATGGTAAATGGGACATTGTATCGAATTTCAACCAAATGTTTTCCAGGTAAATAATCATTAAAATTGGTTGAATAAGACATTCCTAAATTAGAAGATGTAATCCAAAAATCTTGAACAAATGATTTATTATCAATTTCTAAAACAGCAATCTTATTAATCGTGTCATTGGAAATAATTGTTGACTTGATGTCGTGCATTTTTGCTTTTGGATGTTGTTTGTAAATATGTGTAAATGAACGTTCTTTAATATTTCCTATAGCATCATTCCATTTAAAGCGAACTACATAATTTTTATTCTTTAATAATTTCTGATTTTTATCTAATGCTATTTTCTCTACAAATCCTCTTTGTAAATCCATAGAAAAAGTATCGGATAAAATTAATTTACCATTCGGATGATAAATACTCATCAATATTGTCGACTTGAATTTTTCTGGAGCATCTGAAACAACATAATACTCTTCTTTACCCAATTCTAAAATCTTTGAAAGAATCGCAACATCCTCGTAATCATCTTTTACTGAATATTGTAATTTCTTCCAATTTCCAAAATAATCAATACTCGACCATGTTGGAGCTTGCCAACAATCATTGATTTGCCAATACAAAGTTCCCATGCATCTTGGCATTCCAGTTCTATGTCCTGCTACTGCAATACTTATTGCTTTCGCTTGGGTTAATTGAGAAAAATAAACAAATTCTTCAAATGATTTTGGTTCACCATACAAACGTTTCGCTTGTTTTAAAATCATTCCATTTCCAACATAACTTTTTTGATGATGTTTCATCACTGTTGAATCTAAATTCCACTGTGACTTATCTGAAAATGTTTTTAAAGTCGAAAACTCTGGAAACGATTGAAAACCATATTCAGCATTAAAACGACCTGATTTTCTTCCGAAATCTTCAATAGGATCTTTTCCATGCCAAACACCCCAATAATGCATTGTTCCGTGATTATAGTATTCATCTTTCCCCCAATTACTCAAAGGAGATGTGTGAATGTATGGTGTATTTGTAAATGCTTGAATGACAGATGGCGCCATTTCTTTAAATAACTTTCTATAAGAATCTTCAATATATTTGGCATCGTCACCATAAATTCCGTATTTCTGTTGGAAACCCCAATTACCCCAAGCAACTTCAACTTCATTGTTTCCATTGAATAAAGTAACTGAAGGATGAGAAGAAATTCTCGGTATCTGGTATTCTAATTCTTGCTTCACATTATTTAAAAATGCTTGATCACCTGGATACATCGCACAAGCAAACATTAAATCTTGCCAAACCATGATTCCGTTTTCATCACATGCTTCATAAAAGACATCGTCGGGATAATAACCACCTCCCCAAACTCGAATCATATTAAAATTTGACTTGGTCATTTCTTCTACCAATTTTAAAATTGATTCATCTTTCACTTTCGCTGGAAACATATCATGTGGAATGTAATCTCCTCCTTTACAGAAGATTGGTCGACCATTGAATTTGATATAATAACTTGTTCCCCATTCATCTGGGGCATTGATCAATTCTGTTTTACGAACACCAAAATTGACATAAATTTCATCAATCTTCTCTCCTTTTTCGTTGAAAAATGTCCATTTATCTGTATATATATGCTGATCACCTTGTCCTCTAGGCCACCATAATATTGGATTTAGAAGTACAGTTGAACGTTTTAATTTTTGTTGATTATTTGCAATTAGAATTTCTTCTCCAAATAAATGACTTTTCCAAAAAATCTTTCCTTTAGCAGGATTAGATAAATAAACTTCTAAATCAAGATTAGCACTTTCTTTTGTTAAATCAACAGTCGTACAATTTTTTCCAGTGATTCGATTTTCATTGTAATGATGAAGAATAATAGGCTTCCAGAAACCGATAGTATTCATTCTCAAAGCCCAATCCCAACCAAATTGATATTGAGGTTTACGTGTATACGGTGCAATATTAATTGTTGGGTGAACGTCATTCGTTGCTGGTAAATGATATTTTTCAGCTTTGTATTTTTCCTCATGATATTTGATCGGTGAAGTAAAAACAACTTTGACATCATTGTAACCTAATTTAACTAATGAACGAATTTGAGATGAATAAGGTCTAAAGCAATTTTCAGCAGTAATAATCAATTGACCATTAACGTAAACCTTTGCATAGGTATCAATATTTGGAAATTCTAATTCTAAAAAAGACGAATTATATTGATCTTCATTCAAAAAGAACTTAGATTTAAACTCCCATTCATAATTCTCAATCCAATCAAACTTTTTCTCATTTAATCCAACATAAGGATCCGGAAGTTCGCCTGATTTTATCAAAGCTTCTTGAACTGAACCCTTCACTCCTAATTCAATCCATTCTTTTTCTATCGGATGGAATATTGACCAATTCAATTCTGTTGTTTGAGACAATGAATTCAATGAAAATAACACTAAAAAGATTAAAATAATTTTCATAATTAAATTATTTGTTTTCCCTCCTTGAAAAAGGATTAAGGGAGGTGAAAATTATAGTCTAAAGTAAACGCTATATTACTCTGCAGATTTAAACTTTGATTTTCTATCCGTGTAAACACTTGCTCCTATTCCTCCAAGTAAAATAATCAATGCTATAATTGAATACGTATTTGCTTTATGGTATTTTGGTAAATCAAATTCGAAAACTACTGAATGTTTCCCTTCTTTTAACTCCAACCCTCTTAGCAAATAATCAACCTTTCTTATTTCAACTTCTTGACCATCAACATAAGCTTTCCATCCATTTGTATAATAAATTTCAGAAAAAACAGCTAATTGATTTCCTTTACAATCAGCGGTATATTGAATTTTATTTGGTAAATATGATTCCATTTTAATTGAACCTTCGCCAGAAAATGATTTTTTAGTCAATTTAGAAGATTCAGCGTTGATCATAACAGCCTCTCTTCCTGGATCAAAATCACTTAATAGTTCAATGCTTACAAATGTTTGGAATGAATTAGCTGTATCAGCGTTTTGTGTTGTTTTAGGAATCAAATTCGTTGATCCATTTGCATCCATCACAAATAAAGCTTGCATACCTTTTGTTAATCCATTTGATAAAGGAATTGCTAATGTATCTTTTCCAGGAATTAAATATTGTAATTTTTCAGTACCATGAACTTTTGCTTCAGCTACTTTATTACCATTTACTATAAATTCTCCTTTCCCCAAATTTTTAATTTCTAATACTTTTCCTAATGCTAAAATCTCATCATTTACAGTTGGAACAGATCTCACAGACTTAACAAACCAAGCATTTCCTAAAGCTGTTGGATTTGGAGTCATTTGCCCTCCTTGAATAATGTACTTAACATTCATCATATCAATTACTTTATTATTCGTTTTTGATAAATGGAAATCAAATAAATTCTGAATATTTGTCAATTTAGCACCGTGGTATCCTCCTAAAGATTTATGGAAATATGAAGCTCTAGTTGAACTCCAGAACCCATCAAAATCCATAACACGGTAATTAGTTGCGAAGTTAAGAGCGCTAAATTTATATGCTTCAATAACTCTAGTTCTATAATCACCAGAATAGCCTAATTCATCTGCTTTTATTGCACCATCTTGAGCTCCTTTGTTAACTATAGAAGCTACTGCCGGATTTTTAATTTCGTTTTCTAAAATCGATAAATCAGCTTGATTTGTAGAAACAGGAAAACCTTTTTCTTCTTTTAGAACCCAGTATTTATATTTTCCGCTTTCGTCTTCTTCTGTGCTTAAATAATTTTGATCAACCGGTATTAAATCAAACAGAACTAATATTCCCACTCCTGCAACAACATATAAACTTGAAATTGACGTATAAAATACCAATGCTATTAATCCAATCGTCAAAATCGAGAACAATAAAGAACGATTCATTGAAGAATTGAAAATCAATTTTCTTGCTTGTTTCATTGATTCAAATTGCTCAGTTGAAAGATTAACTTGATTATCAATCACCTGATTCATTTGTTGTGGATTGTTTATATCAATTCCATTTTTAGCCAATTCAGCTGGATCAACTTCATAAATTTGTTTCGTTACTTCAGCCTTTATGTTTGCAACTCGATTTAATTCATCTTTAGTCGTATATCCATCAC
This sequence comes from Candidatus Kuenenia stuttgartensis, assembly GCA_943326025.2. Taxonomy (GTDB): domain Bacteria; phylum Bacteroidota; class Bacteroidia; order Flavobacteriales_D; family Crocinitomicaceae; genus CAIUKX01. The sequence continues at coordinate 8,326 of CALPRR020000027.1, forward strand.
TCAATCCCATTGATTTAATTAAGAATAAAACAACAAAAAATGCACCTGAAGTAATTAAGAATGGTTTTTTATTTGTTTTAATCTCTTCACGATCAACAATTAATTTATTCAATAATAAAACCATGATTACTGGTAAACATAATTCTACTAATACCAAAATGATCGTTACTGTTCTAAATTTGTTATATCCTGGTACATTATCAATAAAGAAATCAGTTAATCCCATATAGTTTTTACCCCATGAAAGCATTAATACTAAGATTGAAACACCTAAGTAAATCCACTTTGAACGATCTTTCAAATAAACCAATCCTAATAATGACAAGAAAACAACTACTACACCTAAGTAAACAGGACCAGATGTCATTGGTTGATCTCCCCAGTATACTGGATAAGGAGCAGTTAAGGCATCATTAATTTGTTTTGTTTCTAAATCTGAAGATTCAATTAAATCTTTAAAAGAAGATTGGCCTAAACCTACTGAAGCAGAACCTTTAACATAAGGAGATACTAAAGTAAACGATTCACCTTTCCCATAACTCCAATTTGTAATATAATCTTTATCTAATCCTTTAGTTACTTCTTTAGGAGTTCCTTCAGGAGTAATTGTTACATCATTTCCACCACGAATTGTTTCAGATGAATATTCATTTGTCAAAGCGATATTTCCATAATTGGCTAATAATGCAATAACATATGCTAAAATCAATGTTGAAGTAGAAATTAAAAATGGTTTATATGTTTTGTTTTTAATTGCATCAAATAAGAAATAAGCACCTAAAAACAATAATAAAATCCCGAAGTAATAAGTTACTTGTAAGTGATTACTTGCCATTTGAAACGACATGAAAATACAAGAAAGCACTGCTCCCCATTTCCAATTTGACCTGAAAGAATAGATAAACGCTCCTAATACAGGTGCCATCAACGCTACTGTTAACGCTTTTGAATTATGTCCTGCCTGTAAAATAATTATCTCATAAGATGAAAAAGCAAATGCTAAAGCTCCAACAACACCTACGATTGGCTTTAATTTAACCAATCTAGAAAAAATGTAAAATCCAATTAAATGAACAAAGAAAATCCCAGCAGTAACTCCAAAAAAGGTCAAAAACCATGTCATACTTTTCTGGAACATATTTCCATCGTACAACATTGAAATTTGAGTTGTAGGCATACCACCAAACATTGAATTTGTCCACAATGGTTCTTTACCAAATTTTTCACGATACATTGCTGTTTCATGAGACATTCCAACATGTTGCTCAATATCATGTTGCTTTAATCCATAACCTTCAAATTCAGGAGAGAAATAAACAAATGTGATAATGAAAAACACTGCAACAACTGCAAAATGTACCCAATTTTTGATAAAGAAATTTTTCATTTTGTATTAATTAGTTTTCTTTTAATAATTTAAGTGCATGAAGATAGTAATTTAGTTTTAAGAGAGATACTGTTTTTAGTTAATCTCTTCAAAATCTACATCCTCTACACTATTTTTTGATTTTTGATTTGATTTAGATTTTTTATCAGAAATAATTGAAGTCTTTCCAAACGATTTAAATACACGTTCTTTTTCTTCTCGGAATTTTCGTTGTTTTTCATTCAACGATCGCTCCTCTTCCATATTTCTTTTTGCAGTCAGAAATTGACCTAAAAATCTTAGGAGCACAAAAGCTCCTAAGATCATTAATATAGTTTTAAAAACACCTGTTACGCTCGCTTCTACGACCATTATTTAGACAAATGCATATTTCTTTCAGAATAAATCTTCGTAAAGAAAGGATCTTTTAAGTTTTTGATAAAACGGATTCCTTCTCCTGTAGATTTCATCTCTGGACCTAATTCTTTTTTCACATCAGGGAATTTCTCATAAGAGAAAACTGGAATTTTAACAGCGTACCCTTCTTTTTTAGGATTGAAATTAAAATCTTTCACTTTCGCTCCTAACATTACTTTAGTTGCATAGTTAACATAAGGTTCGTCATAAGCTTTTGCAATGAAAGGAACCGTTCTTGAAGCTCTAGGATTTGCTTCAATCACATACACTTTATCATCTTTTATTGCAAACTGAATATTGATCAAACCAACTGTTTTTAACTCTACAGCAATTTTATTAGTAATATCCTCAATTTGTGTCATTACGAAATCACCTAAATTGTATGGAGGCAATACAGCATATGAATCTCCAGAGTGAATTCCAGCAGGCTCAATGTGTTGCATGATACCAATGATGTAAACATCTTTTCCATCACAAATTGCATCCGCTTCCGCTTCAATTGCACCACCAATAAAGTGATCTAAAAGAATTTGATTCGCTCCCATTTCGTTGATAATATCAACAACGTGGTGCTCTAATTCTTCTTTATTAATAACGATTTTCATTTTTTGTCCACCCAATACATAAGAAGGGCGAACTAATAATGGAAAACCTAAATCATCTGCTAATTCTAATGCTTGTTCAGCACTTTCAACGATACCATATTTAGGGAAAGGAATATTGTTTTTCTCTAATAATTTAGAAAAACGACCTCTATCTTCAGCTAAATCTAATGCTTCAAAACTAGTTCCGATAATTTTAATACCAAAACGCTCTAATTTCTCAGCTAATTTCAATGCTGTTTGACCACCCAATTGAACGATAACACCTTCAGGTTTCTCATGTTTGATGATGTCATAAATATGTTCCCAGAAAACTGGTTCGAAATACAATTTATCAGCTGTGTCAAAATCAGTGGAAACAGTCTCAGGATTACAGTTAATCATGATTGTTTCATATCCCATTTCTTTTGCAGCCAATACACCGTGAACACAAGAGTAATCAAACTCAATCCCTTGACCAATTCTATTTGGACCAGAACCAAGAACTACAACTTTCTTTTTATCTGAAACAACACTTTCGTTTTCGTATTCGAAAGTTGAATAGTAATACGGTGTTTTTGCTTCGAATTCAGCTGCACATGTATCTACTAACTTGTAAACACGGTTAATTCCAAATTCTGATCTTTTTGTATAAACTTCTGATTCTAAACAACGAACCAAATGAGCAATTTGTCTATCAGCATAGCCCTTTTGTTTAGCTTCAAACAATAATTCCTTTGGTAAATTACCTAAATGGAATTTCTCGATTTTACGTTCTAATTTGATTAAGTCTTCGATTTGTTTTAAGAACCAAATATCAATTTTTGTTTTATCAACAATCGTTTTAAAAGGAATACCCAATTTAATCGCATCATAAATATGGAACAAACGATTCCAACTTGGGTGCTCTAAACTATGTAAAATTTCATTTTGACTTGTTAATTCTTTACCATCAGCTCCTAATCCATTTCGGTTAATCTCTAATGATTGACACGCTTTTTGCAAAGCTTCTTGAAAAGAACGACCAATACCCATTACCTCACCAACAGACTTCATTTGAAGACCTAATTCGCGATTTGTTCCAGGGAATTTATTGAAGTTCCAACGAGGTATTTTTACAATTACATAATCCAACGTAGGCTCAAATAAAGCTGAAGTTGTTTTCGTAATTTGATTTTTTAATTCATCTAAATGATAACCGATCGCTAATTTAGAAGCAATTTTTGCAATTGGATAACCTGTTGCTTTTGAAGCCAATGCTGATGATCTAGATACACGAGGATTGATTTCAATTGCAATAATATCTTCATTTTCATCTGGAGAAACAGCAAACTGTACGTTACATCCACCAGCAAAATTACCGATTGAACGCATCATTTTAATTGCCATATCTCTTAAACGTTGAAAAGTCTTATCCGAAAGCGTCATTGCTGGAGCAACCGTAATTGAATCTCCAGTATGAATTCCAATAGGATCAAAGTTCTCAATTGAACAAATAATAACAACATTATCATTTGCATCACGTAACAACTCTAACTCATATTCTTTCCATCCGATCAACGCTTTATCAATCATAACCTCATGAATAGGTGATAATTGTAAACCTCTTTCTAATAATTTATCAAATTCTTCTGGATCATGAACAATTGAAGCACCTGCTCCACCTAACGTATAAGAAGGACGAATACATAATGGAAAGCCAAACTCTTGTGCAACCTCTTTACCTTCTAAAAATGATTTAGCAGTTGCTTGAGGCGCCATCGGAATGTCAATTTCTTCCATTAAATTTCTGAAAGCTTCTCTATTTTCAGTGATTTCAATCGCAGCGATATCAACACCAACCATTTCAACTCCATATTGCTCCCAGATCCCCATCTCCTCACATTTGATCGCTAAATTCAATGCTGTCTGTCCACCCATTGTTGGTAAAACAGCATCAATTTTATGATTTTCAAGGATTTGAATAATGCTTTCTGGCTCTAGCGGTTGTAAATAAACATTATCTGCAACTACTTTATCAGTCATGATAGTAGCTGGATTTGAGTTAATTAAAGTAACTTCAATTCCTTCTTCACGTAAAGATCTTGCTGCTTGAGAACCTGCATAGTCAAACTCACAAGCCTGACCGATTACAATTGGACCGCTACCTATAATAAGTACGGATTTAATAGAACTTTTTTTCGGCATTTTTACAACGCTATTTTTAAAAATTTAATTGAAAAAACAGTTTTCAAATTGTCGCAAAATTAATCAAAAGACTTAATCGAAGAACTATTTTCTCTTTTACTTTATCAACAATTTTAAATAATAACATTTATCTCTTAATAAATACTTATAACAATTGGTTTTATAAGGAAATATAGAGAGTAATTTTGTTTAAAATCATATAGAAAAATTAATGTCTGTTAATAATCAACAATTAAGTAATTATAAAACTCCTTGGTTTACTTGGTTTTTAACTTTATCAAGTATTATCATTTTTATTTTCATAAATGTCAAATCGGATTTTAAGGAAATAAGCCTCGATACTTATGAAAAATTTGGAGCGCCTGCCGCAATTGATATTTATCAAGGCCAAATATGGGGCGTTTTTATAAATAGTTTTATTCATTCCCATTGGATTGAATTAAGTTTAAATTTGGTTGGTTTATGGTTTTTGGGTGCTTTCATAGAACGTAGAATTGGTTCTATACATTTTATGCTTTTCTGTTTGATAACTTCAATTATTACATCTGAATTGCAGTTGGCACTATCAACAGATCCTGGAATTGGTTTATCTGGAGTTATTTACGCCTTTTTAGGTTTTATTTTTATTAGATCTTCTGAATCCCCTGAATTTAAACTAAAATATAGAAAATACATTTACCTCATTTCGTTTATTATTTTGATATTCTGTTATGCAATTAATATTAATAATCACGGAATAATTGCAACAGAATCAATGGTTTCGGGTATTGTTATAGGCGCTATCGCTGCATATCTAATTCGTTATCTTTCAAGTACTAAATACTATTTAATATTTACTCTATTAATGGCTGTATGTTCAATATCAGTCTTTTATGCTCCGTGGTCATCTGAATGGTATTTAGCAAGAGGCTTACATTATCATGACATAAAAAAATATAACTTGGCAAAAGAAAATTATCAAAAAGCGATTGAATTATTTCCTGAAAATACATTAGCTAAAGAAAATCTACAAATTATTGAAGTTGATAATTTAAGTGATAGTGCTTATTATTTCCATTCTTCAAAGAAATATAATACTGCTAGAAAAATTTATCATAAAATCTTGAAAATTGATCCAACTAACGAATGGGCAAAAGAAGGTTTAGAAGTATTACCATAAACTTTATGAACACTTGCTTTTTTCTTAATTGGATTAATTAATTTTACAAAAAAAATCTAATATGCAAACAATTTTAAGTCAACTAGAAATAAACCAAAAAATAACTCGTTTAGCACATCAAATTATTGAAAATACATTTGAGGAAAATAAACTTTTTATTGGTGGTATATGTGGAAATGGAATTCAGTTAGCTAATAAATTTAAAGAGATTATTATTCAGAATTCATCTCAAGAAATTATAGTATTTGAAATAGACTTAAACAAAGAGGAACCTTGGTCTGATGAAATTAAACTTTCAATTCCTCAAAATGATTTGAAGAATGGTTATATTTTATTGGTTGATGATGTCTTGAATTCAGGAAAAACAATGCAGTATGCGTTGGTAAAATTACTTGAACAATCAACAAAGGCAATTAAAACAGTTGCATTGGTTGATCGAACGCACAGAAGATATCCAATTAAAGCAGATTTTGTAGGAATAAGTCTTTCAACTACTTTAAAAGAACGAGTAGAAATCGAACTTTCTGAATCTAATTCTTTCGCATATTTAGTATAATCCGACGATGAAAAAAGTAACTGAATCTTCTTCTAACTACAACTCGTTAGAAAACATGTCAACGTTGGAGTTGATTGATAACATGAATAATGAAGACAAATCTGTTCCATTGGCTATTGAAAAAGAATTACCTGCAATTGAGCGATTTATCGACGCTTGTTTTGAGAGAATGAAAAACGGTGGTAGACTTTTCTACATAGGAGCTGGTACAAGTGGAAGATTAGGAATTGTAGATGCAAGTGAATGTCCACCGACTTTTGGTGTAGCTCATGGAGTTGTTGTAGGTATTATTGCTGGTGGTGATATTGCTATTCGTAAAGCAGTTGAATTCGCAGAAGATGATTTAGAACAAGGTTGGAAAGATTTACAAGAATATTCAATTAATTCAAATGATACTTTAGTCGGAATTGCAGCCTCTGGATCAACTCCCTATGTTCTCGGAGCAATAGCTAAAGCAAAAGAAAACAATATATTAACTGCAGGGATCTCATGTAATCCTGAAAGTCCTTTATCGAAAGAGTCAGATTTTCCAATTACTCCTGTTGTAGGACCTGAATTTGTGACAGGTAGTACTCGAATGAAGTCTGGTACAGCTCAAAAATTAGTTCTAAACATGATTTCTACATCATTAATGATCAAATTAGGGCATGTTAAAGGCAATAAAATGGTTGACATGCAATTAAGCAACAATAAGCTTATCGATAGAGGGACAAAAATGATTCAAGAAAGTTTATCGATATCATACGAAGAAGCTGAAAAATTATTAAAGTTAAAAGGCTCAGTTAGAGAGGCTGTTGATTATTATAATGAATTGAACAGATAATCAACTAATCACAAATTAACAGATTGTGCAAAAGTTAAATTCAATAGCGAATTCGATTCAAAAATTTGTGACTATATTTGAATCATGAAGTTTGTGTATCCAGAATTTCTATGGGCTTTTGGTGTTTTATTAATACCAATTATTATACATTTATTCAACTTTAGAAAATACAAAACCCTTTACTTTTCTAGTTTACAGTTTATTAAATCAGTTGATCAACAAACTCGTTCAACTCAGAAATTGAAACATTTACTTGTTTTAATCGCACGATTATTTGCATTTTCTTTTTTAGTTGTTGCTTTTGCTCAACCTTATATTCCAGTAACTAACAACAACTCTAAAGGAGGAAAGCCATTATTAGCTATTTACATCGACAATTCATTTTCAATGTCTATGAAAGGTACTGAAGGCGAATTACTTTCAGAAGCTAGGGAAATGGCTCGTAAAATGATTACTAAATCAAGTTTAGATACTCGATTTATGTTAGTTACAAATAATTTGAGTGGTCTAGAACAACATTTAGTAACAAAAATTGAAGCGCTTGAACGTCTAGATAAAATTCAATTATGTCCAATTGTCCGTTCTATTGATGAAGTTATTAATTGGGAAAAAACTGCAATTGAAAACGAACATTCCACTAAACAAAAAATTGGTACAAAACAATTTGTAATACTTTCTGATTTTCAAAAATCATCTACTTCTTTTGAGAAATTACAAAAAGATGAAGATGCTTATTATTATCCTGTTTTAATTTCAGCACAAGATAATAGTAATTTAACTATTGATTCTGTATGGTTTAATTCACCTGTTCAGAAAATTGGGGAAAACAATGAATTGAATGTGAGAGTTCATAATTACAGTGATAAAGATTTAGTGAATGTTGAAGTTCATCTAGAAGTAAATTCAATTAAACGAGATGTTTTTTTAGATATACCAGCTAATAACTATACATCAACAGTTTTCAATTATACTGAACAATCAGAAGGAGTTAAAAAAGGAATAGTAACAGTAAATGACAAACAATTTTACTCAGATGATGAATATTATTTCAGTTATTCAGTAGCTTCCAATACAAATGTATTAGTTATAAACGGCGAAAATGCAGTAAATAATGTCTCAATTGTATACAGTTTAGATAATTATTATAAAGTTGAGGAAATTAATCAAAATCAGTTTACACTTGAATCACTTGAAAACAAAGATATTATTGTATTAAATGGTGCAAAAGAAATCCAATCAGGTTTAGGTCAGAACTTAAAAGATTATGTTAATAATGGAGGGACATTATCTTTATTTCCTGGAGAAAATATTGATTTAAACTCTTGGAATTCATTTCTTAGAGGTGTTAGCATGCCAATGATTTCAAGTGAAATTTCAGATGGTGTTTCGATAAAAAACATTAATTATGAAGATCCATTTTTCAAAACTGTTTTTGAGAAAAAACCAGATAATTTAAATTTACCATCAATTGCAAAAGCATACAAAATAAATAAAGCATCTAATTCATTAGCAATTGATTTAATCAAATTACAAAATGGTTCTCCTTTACTAATAAAATCAACAGGAAAATCAAATATCTACTTATACGCTAGCTGTTTAACTCCTTTATATGGCTCATTTACTTCAAATGCTTTGTTTAGCACAATTGTTTTAAGAACAGCTGAATTAAGTCGTCGTAAAGCACCTATATCTTTGATAATTGGAGAAGATTCTAAATTTCCTATTTACAATGCTTCAAAAAATGAAACACCTATCCATTTGCAAAGTAAAGAAATTGATTACATACCAAAAACTAGTCATAATTCTGGCATCACTTCTATTTCTATCGGTGGTTTAGAAGCAATAGAAAATTTAAAAGCAGGAACCTATTCTATTATTGATGAAAATAATATTGGTTCAATCTCATTGAATTACAATCGAAAAGAGTCAAATATTATAAATTATTCATTAAGTGATATCAATGAATATTTGACAGAAAAAGGAATTAAACATATTAAAGCATCAGAAATATCAGAAGGTCAAAGTTTGACGAAAATCGAGCTTGATAAACCTTATGAATATTGGAGAATATTTATCTTTATGGCACTTTTATTCTTTTTAATAGAAGTCGCTTTATTGAAATTTTGGAAAAAATAAGTACAGTAAATGAAAATTCTAATTAAAAAAGCAACAATTGTAGATCCTCAATCAAGTTTTAATGGTAAAACGAAAGATCTATTAATCGAAAATGGAATCATTACAAAAATAGAAGATTCAATTTCAGACAATGAAGCTAAACTAATTGAAGAAGAAAACCTACATGTTTCTCAAGGTTGGGTTGATTTAAAAGCCAATTTTTGTGATCCAGGAGAAGAACATAAAGAAACGATTGAGTCAGGACTTCAAGCTGCCGCATTTGGTGGATACACACATGTTGCTGTTTTGCCAAGTACACATCCAGTTGTTGATGGTAAAACGCAAGTTGAATATATCTTAAGAAAAGCTGAAAAAGAGGTTACAAGTATATACCCGATAGGTGCTATTACTGAAAAAATGGAAGGTAATAACCTTTCTGAAATGTACGATATGTATCAATCTGGTGTTCGTTTGTATTCAGATGATTTAGTTCCAGTAAATTCTGGAATTATGTATAGAGCTTTGTTGTACAGTAAGAATTTTGGAGGTAAAATTATTGCTTTTTCTAGAGACAATGCTCTAGCAGGAAAAGGAATGGTAAATGAAGGAGAGGCATCTACTAAAACAGGTTTGAAATCTGACCCAACTATTGCTGAAATTATTCAATTAGAAAGAAATTTAAGATTGGTTGAATACACTGATAGTTCTATTCATTTTACAGGTATTTCATGTGCTGAAAGTGTTGAATTAATTCGAAAAGCAAAAGCAAATGGATTAAAAATAACCGCTGATGTTCATGTCTCTAATTTAATTTTCAACGAAACAGCTGTATTAGGATTTGATTCAAATTTCAAATTAATGCCACCTTTGAGAAGAGAATCAGATCGTATTGCATTATGGAAAGGAGTTATTGATGGAACAATTGATACAATTGTTTCAGATCATCGTCCAATGGACAAAGAAGAAAAAGATGTTGAGTTTGACAATGCTTCTTTCGGCACAATTGGGCTTCAAACTTCATTTTCGGCTTTAAATTCTGTAGCTGAATTCAATTTAAATGCTGTTAT
>CALPRR020000028.1 GCA_943326025.2 Candidatus Kuenenia stuttgartensis
AAGTGAAGATAATAGTAAGTGTATAAAGTTTAATCATATTTTTTAAGTTTATTAAAAGTAAGAAGAAATTCTGTTTTTTTCTATTTTAAATTTAATTGAATATGCAAATAATTTATTTGAACTATTTAATATTTGTTTAATAATTTTTTCAAAAAAAATGTTAATTGAAAAATATTCTATAAAGTAGTGTTAATCAACAATGAAACAAAAAATGTTAATAAACTCTTATTTAGAATCATTTTAAATTAACAAAAATGCAAATAAAATTGTCATAAAACTGTCACGAAATGCATCGATTCTTATAAATTTGTTGACGTCAAAAAGTGTTTTTTTGACAGTGGATTAATAGTTTTTTAAATGAAAATATCTAGTAGTCAGATGTTTAGAAACTTTAGCAAGTGGTGTTTAGGAACGGTTTCAGTGATGTTTATCACTGGATCTTTTCATGCAAATGCTCAAGGTGATGCACTTTTCAAAGCGAAATGTGCAAGTTGCCACCAGCCTCACAAAGATGGAACTGGACCAAAGTTATTTCAAGTTCGAACTAAATGGGCAGATGGTGGTGCAAAAGACGGTTCAATTTACCAATGGGTAAATAACTGGCAAGCTGCAGCGGCTTCTGATCCGTATGCAAAATCTGTTACAGCTTATTCTGGAGCTGCCATGCAACAGTTTCCAGAATTGAAAAAAGAGGATATAGATGCAATTCTTGATTGGGTTGATGCTCAGCCAGATCCAGCAGCAGCTCCAGCAGATGGAGGTGCAACTGATGGTGAAGCTTCAGCGACATCTGAAGAGGTTGAAGAGTCTTCAAATGGATGGGTTTGGATTGTTATAGGGGTTATTTTTGCTGTAATAATTGGAGCTGCTAGTGGTGTTAGACGTCAATTGAAAACTGCAGTTTCTGATTCGAATGTAGTCTCAAATCCAGATGCTACATATTCTGAAGAGTTAAAAGCTTGGGCTTGGAAAAATAGAAAATATGTTGGATTAGGAGCTTTAGTAGTTGTCATTGCTTGTATAGTTTCTTTGTTTTTAGGTCTATACAGTATTGGTGTTGTAGAGGAATATCATCCATCACAGCCAATTGCATTCCCTCATTCTGTTCATACAGGTACAAATGGAATCGATTGTAAGTATTGTCATAATTCAGTAACAAAATCAAAGTCAGCTGGTTTACCTTCGGTAAATGTTTGTATGAATTGTCACAAACAAGTACAAGGAAGAACAGATGCACAAAAAGAGCAAATTGCTAAAATTTATGAACACGCAGGTTACCTACCTGAAGGTGCTGGAAAGTATACAGGTAAGACTTCACCAATTATTTGGAATAAAGTTCACGTTTTACCAGATCACGTATACTTTAATCACTCTCAACACGTAGTCGTTGGTGGATTAGATTGTAAACAATGTCATGGTGATATGACTAAACAAGTTGAAACTGCTAAAGTGCAACCAGTTTCTGAATTGAATAAAATTGAAGGTAACGTTGTTCTTACTAGACCTACATTAACAATGGGGTGGTGTATTGAATGTCACGCTGAGAAAGAAATTTCGACAGGAGCATTAGATACTAAAAATGATGGATATTACAATGAAATCCATAAACGCCTATTGAATAATGACAAATCTTTATATGGTAAATATCTAGAAGATGGTAAAGTTACTGTTAAAGAATTAGGTGGTTGGGAGTGCGCTAAATGTCACTATTAATAAACGAATTGAAGAAGTCGAAATAAGCGATATGGGAACGACAAGAAAATATTGGAAAGGAATTGATGAGTTGAATGAAACTCAGTCTTTCCTTCAAAATAGAGATCAAGAATTTCCTCAGCAAATGTCTGTGGAGGAGTTTCTAGGCGATGAGAAGTTAAATGAAACTTCAACTGCTCGTCGTGATTTCCTTAAATTTTTAGGTTTCAGTGTAGCTGCTGCAACAGTAGCTGCTTGTGAAGCTCCGGTAACAAAGGCAATACCATATGTGGTAAAACCAGAAAATGTTACTCCAGGTATGCCAACTTGGTACGCATCTACGTATTATGATGGTAATTCTTATGCTAGTATCTTAGTTAAAACAAGAGAAGGAAGACCAATTTACATTAAAGGAAACAAAGATTTTGGTTTCACTAATGGAGGTACAAATCCTCAAATTGTTGCATCTGTATTAGGTTTATACGAAGGTTCTAGACTACAATCTCCAACTCAAAATGGTGCTTCTAAATCTTGGTCTAGTATTGATGGTACAATTGTGAAAGAATTGGCTGCTATCAAAGCAAAAAAAGGCAAAGTTGTTTTAGTGTCTAATACAATTATTAGTCCAACTACAAATGAAGTTGTAAGATTGTTGGGTGCTTCTTTAGGTAATACTGAAGTTGGAGGTCCATTTGAGCATATTCAATATGATGCTATTTCTTATGCAGGAATTCGTCAAGCAAATTTAGCTTCTTTTGGATCAGCTGTTATTCCAGACTACGATTTTTCTAAAGCTAAAACAATTGTAAGTCTAGGTGCTGATTTCATGAGTACTTGGTTATTATCTACTGAATATGCATCTCAATATGGTGCTACAAGAAATCCAGATAATAAGTGGATGTCAAGATTGTTCCAATTTGAATCAGTTATGTCTGTTACAGGATCAAATGCTGATTATAGAGGAATGGTTAAACCTTCTGAACAAGCAAATGTATTAGCTTATATCTTAAAAGGATTTGGAGTTTCTACTGGAATTTCTTCAGAATTAAAAGCTGATGTTAAGAAAATTGCTGATGAAGCTATTAAATCTTTAAAAGCATCAAAAAATGAATCATTAGTAGTTTCTGGATCTAATAATAAAGCCGTTCAAATTTTAGTTAATAAATTGAACAGCGTGTTAGGAGCTTACACTACAACTATTAATATTAATAACCCAGTTAACTTGTTCAAATCAGAAGATGATAAAATGAATAAGTTAGTTTCTGATGTTATTGCTGGAAAAGGGCCACAAGCATTATTGTTTTTAGGAACAAATCCAGTTTATACATTGCCAAATGGTAAAGAATTCGGTGAAGCAATTTCTAAAATTAATTTAACAGTCTCTTTTGCATCTCATGCTGATGAAACTGCGACTTTATGTAAAGTAGTTGCTCCAGATCATCACGCTTTAGAATCTTGGAATGATTTCAATCCGAAATTAGCTCATTATGCTATTGCTCAACCTACAATTCGTCCTTTATTTGATACTGCTTCAGCTAATGAATCTTTATTAGTTTGGGCTGGTTTAGCTAAAAGAGGTGGTAAGGATTCTAAAGTTGTATACAACGAGATTCAAAAATTGTGGGAGAAAAATGGTTTCCCATTACAATCAAAATATTCAAGTTTCCATACATATTGGAACATGGCAATTCACAATAGTTGTGTAGAAATGTCAATTCCAGTAGCAACTGCTCCTGTATTTAACGAGTCATCTTTAACTGGTTTAGGAAATCAAATTACAAAAGCGAATGGTTTAGAAGTTGTTCTTTATCAAAAAGCTGCAATCGGAACTGGTGTTCAAGCAAATAATCCTTGGTTACAAGAGATGCCTGATCCAATCTCTAAAGTTACCTGGGATAACTACATTACAATGAATCCTTCAGAAATGTCGGGTTATGCTACAACTTTTGATCAAGAAAATGGATTGAATTTAGCCACTGTAACTGTAGGGTCTAAAAATGTTACTTTACCTGTTTACCCATCACCAGGACAAGCTCTTGGAACTGTTGGTATTGCTTTAGGATATGGTAGAGGAGCAAATGGTGAGAATATTGGTAAAGCTGCTTTTCAAACTAAAGAATATGGTGGACATGTTACTGAAAATGGAAAAAATGTTGCCATTGGTTCTAATGCATTCCAATTTTTGAATAATTCTAATGGAACTTTTTCATATTCAGCATCTGGAACTTTAGTTAAAGTAGAAGGGACTTATTTAATAGCAGCAACACAAATTCATCATACAGTAATGGCACGTCATTCAATTGTACGTGAAACTACTTTAGATATTTACAATTCAAAAGATAGATCTAGATTCAATCCTAAACATACTTTATCTGTAATGGATAAAGATGGTAACCATGTTAAGATGGATATCAAAGATGCCGATTTATGGGATGCTCATCCAGTAGAGCATATTGGACATAGATGGGGAATGGCTATCGACTTATCTTCTTGTATTGGTTGTGGTACTTGTATGATTGCTTGTCAATCAGAAAATAATGTTCCAGTTGTTGGTAAAGATGAAGTAAGAAGAGGTCGTGAGATGCACTGGATAAGAATCGATAGATATTATGCATCTGACGAGGAAGCTACTCCAGGAACACGTAAATCAGAAGAAGATTTTGACTTTGGAAAAGCTGAAATTCCAGCTGAAAATCCAAAGGTTATACACATGCCTATGATGTGTCACCACTGTAATCATGCTCCTTGTGAGACTGTTTGCCCCGTGGCTGCTACAAACCATAGTAATGAAGGTTTAAACCAAATGGCTTATAACAGATGTATTGGTACAAGATATTGTGCAAATAACTGTCCTTATAAAGTTCGTCGTTTTAACTGGTTTAACTATCCTTCTTATAAAAAATTCACAGAAGTTAACCCTGCTCAAGATGATTTAGGTCGTATGGTTTTAAACCCAGACGTTACAGTAAGAACTCGTGGTGTAATGGAAAAATGTTCTTTCTGTGTACAAAGAATTCAAGCAGGTAAATTAGAAGCTAAAAAAGAATCTCGACCAGTTGTAGACGGAGATGTAACTACAGCTTGTGCTGATGCTTGTCCATCTAATGCAATCTTGGTAGGAGACTGGAATGATATCACTTCATTGGTTCGTAAGAGTACAGAAGATGATAGAGCATACCAAGCTTTAGAAGAAGTTGGGGTAAAACCTAATATCTGGTACAAAGTGAAAGTAAGAAACGAAAAGAATGATTTGTTAGCTAAATTACAAGTTGCTGAAGAGCATAATGAAGAAGCTAATTCAGGTCACGGAGATAAAAAGAGTCATCATTAATTTGAACAAACAAAATTGTCATGCATAAAGAAGCTGCAATTCGAGAACCCCTCATTTTAGGTCACAAGACCTATCACGACATTACAGAAGATGTGTGTCGTCCAATTGAGGACAAAGCACCAAGAATGTGGTATATACTTTTCGGTATTGCCTTAATTATTGGTTTGTATGGAGTAGGATGTATTCTATACTTATTAGGAACAGGTATAGGTGTCTGGGGTCTTAATAAAACTATTGGTTGGGCGTGGGATATCACTAACTTCGTATGGTGGGTAGGTATTGGTCACGCAGGTACATTAATTTCGGCGGTATTGTTATTGTTCCGTCAAAAATGGAGAATGGCTATCAACCGTTCAGCTGAAGCGATGACTATATTCGCTGTATTTATGGCTGGTACATTCCCTTTAATTCACATGGGTCGTTTATGGGTTGGTTATTGGACAATGCCTTTACCAAATCATTTCGGATCATTATGGGTTAACTTTAACTCTCCATTACTTTGGGACGTTTTTGCTATCTCTACTTATTTATCAGTAGGTTTAATTTTCTGGTATATTGGATTAATTCCTGATTTTGCTACAATTAGAGATAGAGCTAAAAGACCAGTTCCAAAGAAAATGTATACATTATTAGCATTTGGATGGTCAGGTAGAGCAAAACATTGGAATCGTTTTGAATTAGTTTCATTGGTTTTAGCTGGTTTGGCTACACCACTTGTATTCTCAGTTCACTCGATTGTATCTTTCGATTTTGCTACATCAGTTATACCAGGATGGCATACTACGATTTTCCCTCCTTACTTCGTTGCAGGGGCTGTATTCTCTGGTTTTGCAATGGTGCAGACTTTGATGTTAGTAATGAGAAAAGCAATGAATTTAGAAGCTTATATTCATACACGTCACGTAGAATACATGAATATTGTAATTATGGTTACTGGTTCTATTGTTGGTGTAGCTTATTTGACTGAATTATTTGTTTCTTGGTATTCAGGTGTTGAATACGAACAATATGCATTTATAAATAGAGCAACTGGACCATACTGGTGGGCTTATTGGTCAATGATGACTTGTAACGTTATCTCTCCTCAGTTAATGTGGATAAGAAGATTGAGAAGAAGTTTATTATTTACTTTTGTTATTTCAATTGTAGTAAATATTGGTATGTGGTTTGAGCGTTATGTAATTATTGTTACTTCAATTCACAGAGATTACTTACCTTCTTCTTGGAGTATGCATTTCCCAAGTCATATCGATTTAGGTATTTATGTAGGAACAATTGGTTTATTCTTTGTATTCTTCTTATTGTTCGCAAGATTCTTCCCAGTATTAGCTTTAAATGAGGTTAAAACAATATTAAAATCTTCAGGTGAATCATATAAAAATGCACCAGATACTCATCACGGTCATGATTCACATGGTCATGATAATCATGGGCATACTTCAACTGAAGAAGATAATAATAATTCTAATAATCAATAATCGTAGACATGGCAGAGAAAGTTATTTATGCAATGTATGACGACGACGATGTGTTAAAAGATGGCGCAAAGTTGTTAGTGTCTAAAGGTGTTAAGGTATCAGATGTATTTTCACCGTTTCCAATACACGGAATAGATCCAATTATTGGTGTTAAAAATACTCGTTTAGGTATTATGGCTTTTTTATATGGTATTACAGGTACTTTATTGGCAACAATAGGTATGCGTTATATTATGATTGTGGATTGGCCAATGAATATTGGTGGTAAACCAAATGAAACATATTTAGATAATATCTTAGCATTTATTCCGGTAACGTTTGAGTTTACAGTTTTATGTGCTGCTCACGGTATGGCTATCACTTATTTATTAAGAAATAAAACATTACCAGGTATGCCAGCACAAAATCCTGATCCAAGAACAACGGATGACAAGTTTGTTATAGAGTTAAAACTCTCGGAAAACACTCAGTTTACTGAAGATGAATTAAATTCTATGTTGAAACAAACGGGAATAATAGAAATAGATCAAAAAGAAATTAATTAATTTGCCATAAGCATCGAAAGATGTTGTGTCTGACAAAGTAAACTGATAGAGACAGATGAAAATTAAATTTACGGCAATAGCAAGTTTAACAATAGTTGCAGCTTCTACATTGATTTTAGGATCATGTACTGCTGACGCGGATAGTTCAGGTTTAGAATATATGCCTGATATGTACCGTTCTCCAGCTATTGAACCATACGTAGATTATGGAGAAGTTAGAGGAAGAGAAAATAAAGACTTCAAAATGAAGCTTTCTGCATTAACTCCTCCAAGTAATACAATTCCTTACTACGGTACTGATTCAGCAACAGTAATGTTGATGTTACCTTATCATAGAAAAGCGAATTTAGCTTTCAAAGAAACACACGGTATGTATAATGCTGATTTAACTTCTAACGATGATTATGTTGCAGCAGCAGTTGATATTAATCCTTATAAGTTAACAGCTGATAATGCTGAAGAAATTTTCAAAAAAGGTAAGTCACTTTTTGCAGCAAACTGTCAACATTGTCATGGTGAAGCTGGAGATGGAAATGGACCAATGGTTGCAAGTGGTGCCTATGCAGGTGTTCCAAATTATAAGAATTTGACTATCACTGAAGGTCAGATGTTTTATTCTATCTATTATGGAAGAAACGCAATGGGTGCTCATTCATCAATTTTAAATAAAAAAGAAATTTGGACTTTAGTTCACTACGTGAAGAAATTTCAAAATGCTGATTATGGAAAATTTGATGCAAATGGAGCTGTAGCTGTTTCAGCAAATTCTGATAGTACTGCTGTAACAACTACTAAAAAATAATAATAACTATACGATAATAGAAGATGGAATTCAAAGTATCAAATAAAGCAAATCGTCTTACTTTAATCTTAATGATTGTTGGAGTTTTGTTTACGACAATTGGCATAGTTTCTAATATTGGTGAGCATAATTTAGTTCAAAGAATTATGGCTAACGGTTTAATTAATGGTTTCTTTTTCTTTGCAATTGGATTGGGAGCATTATTTTTCTTAGCGCTTCAATATGCTACTGAAACTGGTTGGTATGCATCAGTTAAAAGAGTAATTGAAGGTGTAGCTGGTTTTTTACCATATGGAATGGGATTATTGGGGGCTGTTCTTTTAATAATTACATTTTTAGATGGTGCTCATATTTATTTATGGATGGATAAAGCTTATACTACTCCAGGTAATCATCACTATGATGAAATTATTGATGGAAAATCAGCTTATTTAAATCCAATTTTCTTTTGGATTAGAACTATAGTTTATTTTACAGTTTATTTCTTGTTTTGGAAAGGATTTAGAAATCGTTCTTTAGAAGAAGATAGAGTTGGTGGTACTGAGATTCACTTTAAAAATTATAGAAAATCTGCTACTTTCTTGGTATTATTTGCTGTTTTTAGTTCTTCTTCAGCTTGGGATTGGATTATGTCTATTGATGTTCACTGGTTCTCAACTTTATTTGGATGGTATACATTTGCTGGAATGTGGTGTTCTACAATGACTGTATTGGTTTTGTTAACTCTTTATTTAAAAAAACAAGGTTATTTACCAAAAGTGAATGAAAACCATATTCACGATTTAGGTAAATGGACTTTTGCTATATCTTTCTTATGGTCTTATATGTGGTTCTCACAATTCATGTTGATTTGGTACGCAAATCTAGGTGAAGAGGTTGTTTACTACATGACTAGAATTGATCATTTTAAATTTATGTACTTTGGTATGTTCTTAATCAATTTTGCATTTCCAATGTTATTGTTAATGTCAAGAGATGCTAAAAGACATGCTGGTGTTTTAACAATTGTTGGTGTAATTATCATAATAGGTCACTGGTTTGATGTTTACATTATGATTTCAGCTGGATCTTTAGGTGCTAAAGCAAAAGTTGGTTTCATGGAAGTTGGTATGGCTTTATTGGCAGCAGGGTTCTTTATTCGTATGATTTTAAAAAATCTTACTAAAGCTCCTTTAACACCAGTGAATCATCCATTCTTAGATGAAAGTATTCATCACGAAGTTTAATATAGTATATTTTATCACAGTCAAATTATAAATGATGGGCAAATTAATTGCAATTATCGTAATCGTTTTAGGAGTTGTTGCTTTAGCACAATTAATTAGAATTTATGAATTAAATTCAAAACTTAGAAACTCTGGAGAAAATGAAGTTATTAATAGAGATAATAAATTAAACGGAAAGTTAATGTTAGCTTTTATGGCTTTCTTCTTTTTAGGGTTTATCTATTTAATGTCTGAATATGGTTGGACAGGTAGAGGTGTAGCTGCTTCAGTTCATGGTAGAGATTTAGATTCTTTGTTAAACTTGAATTTTATTATCATTATCATTGTTTTCTTTTTAACTAATTTTTTACTTTTCTTTTTTGCTTACAAATACACTCGTAAACCTGGTGTAGCAGCTTTTTATTATCCTCATAATAATAAATTAGAAATGCTATGGACAGTTGTACCTGCTGCTGTTTTAGCAGTTATTATTATTTTAGGTTTGAAAACATGGAACTCTGTAACTGATAATGCTAAAAAAGAATCTATTAGAGTTGAATTGTTTTCTAAACAATTTGATTGGACAGCAAGATATTCAGGTCAAGATAATACACTTGGATATTTTGATTATAAGTTGACTACAGCTAATAATGAATTGGCTTTATTGACTTCTAATACAATTGATTCTGCTATTTTTGAAATGGAAGATGGTTTATCTGGTATTAAAGCTTTAGAATCTAAATTAAATGATAATACTATCATGTTGGTACCTGAAGAGAAAGAGAAAATGATTGTTGATTTGGATAGAAAAGAACGTTTGATTCGTTTATTATATCAAATGAAAGCTCGACATAATAAAAAGGTAGATGCTTTTGCATGGGATGACATTATACAAAAAGATACATTGTATCTATGTGAGAATAAGGAATATGAATTTAATTTTCGAGCAAAAGATGTAATACACTCAGCTCATTTCCCTCATTTCAGAGCTCAAATGAATACTGTTCCTGGATTGACAACTCGTTTTAAATTTACTCCTGATATTACAACTAAAGAAATGCGTGTTATCAAACAAAACAATAAATTTAATTATGTTTTGTTATGTAATAAAATTTGTGGCGGAGCTCACTATAAAATGAAAATGATTATTGTTGTTTTACCAGAAGGTGAATATAACTCTTGGATGAAAGCTAAAATGGCAACAGCTACTTTCAAACATAATTATTTTCCTGTTGTTAGTTCTCAAGCAGCACCAGCAGCAAAAACTACTGATACAACAGCAGTAGCAGATAAGTAATAGAATTTTTAAATTAAAACAGATATAAAGATGTCGGCAGCAGCGCACGTAGCACATGGAAGTCACGATTCACACGGTCATCATGAAGATCATGGTCATCACGAGGAAAGTTTTATTTCAAAATATATCTTTAGCCAAGATCATAAAATGATTGGTAAGCAGTTTTTATTAACTGCTGTATTTATGGGTATTGTAGCAATGTTATTGTCTATTTTATTCCGTATACAATTAGCATGGCCTGGTGAGAGTTCAGATTTTTTATCATTCTTTTTAGGTGAAACTTGGGCTCCAGGAGGAGTTTTGAAAGAAGATATGTATCTTGGTTTAGTAACTATTCATGGAACTATCATGGTATTCTTCCTTTTAACAGGTGGTTTATCTGGAACTTTTTCTAATTTATTGATTCCACTTCAACTAGGTGCTAGAGATATGGCATCAGGATTTTTGAACATGCTTTCATATTGGTTTTTCCTTATTTCTTCTATAATAATGTTAGTTTCATTATTTGTTGAATCAGGACCAGCTATGGCAGGTTGGACAATATATCCTCCTTTGTCAGCTTTACCTCAAGCCGTTAGTGGTTCTGGTTTAGGAATGACTTTGTGGTTAGTATCAATGACATTGTTTGTCGTTTCTTCTTTAATGGGTTCTTTGAATTATATTGTTACTGTATTAAATTTAAGAACAAAAGGAATGAGCATGACTAGAATGCCTCTTACTATTTGGGCTTTCTTTGTTACTGCAATCTTAGGTGTTTTATCATTTCCAGTTTTATTCTCAGCAGTTTTATTATTAATGATGGATAGATTAATGGGAACAAGTTTCTATTTATCTGATATTATTGTTGGTGGTGAGATGTTAGCTAATCATGGTGGTTCACCGATTTTATACCAACATTTATTTTGGTTCTTAGGTCACCCTGAAGTTTATATCGTATTATTACCAGCATTAGGTTTATCATCTGAAATTATTTCTACTAATTCTAGAAAGCCAATTTTCGGATATAGAGCGATGATTGGTTCAATTTTAGCAATTGGTTTCCTTTCCTTTATTGTATGGGGTCACCATATGTTCGTTACTGGTATGAATCCTTTTATTGGTTCTGTCTTTGTATTCACAACATTATTAATTGCGATCCCTTCTGCAGTTAAGGTTTTTAATTATTTAACTACTCTTTGGAAAGGTTCAATTGTTTTAACTCCTGCAATGATGTTTGCGATTGGTTTAGTTTCTACTTTTATTACTGGGGGTGTAACAGGTATTATTTTAGCTGATTCAGCTTTAGATATTAATATTCATGATACTTATTTCGTTGTTGCTCACTTCCATATTGTAATGGGTATGTCAGCAGTATTTGGTATGTTTGCTGGTGTATATCATTGGTTCCCAAAAATGTTTGGTAGAATGATGAATTTACGATTAGGTTATATTCACTTCTGGATAACAATTGTTGGAGCTTATGGTGTTTTCTTTCCAATGCACTTTGTTGGTTTAGCAGGCGCTCCAAGACGTTATTATGATTATTCAGTTTATGGTGAATTCGATTCTCCAACGGGTGAGATGATGATGGATTTGAACGTTATTATTACAATTTTTGCAATAATTGCAGCATTAGGACAATTAATCTTTTTATTTAACTTCTTTTATAGTATTTACAGAGGCCCTAAAGCTATTCAAAATCCTTGGAAAGCTAATACTTTAGAATGGACTACACCTGTTGAACATGTTCATGGTAACTGGCCAGGTGAATTACCAACAGTTCACAGATGGCCTTATGATTACTCTAAACCAGGAGCTTCAGAAGATTACATTCCTCAAAATGTTCCTTTAGCTGAAGGTGAAGAAGAACATTAGAAAATAAATTATTAATGAAAGCCTTTCCAATTGGAGAGGCTTTTGTATTTTTGATAAAACTCAATCAATTGGAAGATTCATTCGATTATAGACAGGAAGCAGAAACAAATAATGAAAAAGATTTTGATAAAGTCTTAAGACCAAAGTTATTGTCTGATTTTGCTGGTCAAAAAGCGGTTGTTGATAATTTAGAAGTTTTCGTTCAAGCAGCAAAACTTAGAGAAGAGCCTTTAGATCATGTTTTACTTCATGGCCCTCCTGGTCTTGGTAAAACAACTCTTGCAAATATTATAGCGAATGAGTTAGGTGTTGGTTTTAAAGTTACGAGTGGACCTGTTTTAGATAAAGCAGGTGATTTAGCTGGACTATTAACGAATTTACAATCTGGTGATGTTTTATTTATTGATGAAATTCATCGTTTAAGTCCCGTAGTTGAAGAATATTTATATTCTGCAATGGAAGATTATGTGATTGATATTTTAATTGATAGTGGTCCAAATGCTAGAACAGTTCAAATATCACTAAATCCTTTTACTTTAATTGGTGCAACAACTCGTTCGGGTTTATTGACGTCACCTTTGAGAGCACGTTTTGGAATTAATTCTCGTTTAGAGTATTATAATTCTGAAGTATTAACTTCAATTGTTGAACGTTCGGCTTCTTTATTAGATATTCCAATTCAATACGAAGCTGCTTATCAAATTGCTAGTAGAAGTCGTGGTACTCCTCGTATTGCTAATGCTTTATTGAGAAGAATTCGAGATTTTGCTCAAATAAAAGGTGATGGAACTATAACATTAGATATTACAAATTTTGGATTAAAAGCTTTAAATGTTGACCAAAATGGTTTAGATGAAATGGATAATCGTATTCTTGGAGCAATCATTCATAAATTTAATGGTGGTCCTGTTGGTCTTTCTACTATAGCAACTGCAATTGGGGAAAATGCGGGTACATTAGAAGAAGTTTATGAACCCTTTTTAATTCAAGAAGGTTTTCTTACTCGAACTTCAAGAGGTCGAAAAGCAACAGAAAAAGCATTTAAGCATTTAGGTAAACCGCTAGGTTTTTCTCAAGGTGGTTTGTTTGAAGATTAATCATGCGATTAAACATCGATCATAGAACTTCTTTAATAAAGCAAAAAGCGTTGGATTTGGGTTTTTCTTTTTGTGGTATATCTAAAGCTGATTTCTTAAAAGAAGAAGCTAAAAATCTTGAAAATTGGTTATCAAAATCTTATAATGGTAAGATGGATTATATGAATAATCATTTTGATAAACGTTTAGATCCAAGATTATTGGTTGATGATGCTAAATCTGTAGTTTCATTGTTGTTAAATTATTATCCTACTGAAATTCAGAAAGCAGATACTGAAGTTAAGATTTCCAAATATGCCTATGGCGAAGATTATCATTATGTCATAAAAGATAAATTAAAAGAATTATTTGATTTTATTCAATTTGAAATTGGGGAAGTTGGTGGAAGAGTCTTTGTTGACTCAGCTCCAGTTATGGATAAAGTTTGGGCCAAAAAAAGTGGATTAGGTTGGGTCGGAAAGAATAGTAATTTAATACATCCTAAACATGGTTCTTTCTTTTTTATTGCTGAATTGATATTAGACCTAGAATTAACAGCTGATGGTCCTATAAAAGACTATTGTGGAACTTGTACTCGTTGTATAGACGCTTGTCCAACAGAAGCAATTGTTTCGCCTTATGTAGTTGATGGGTCTAAATGTATTTCTTATTTAACAATTGAATTGAAAGATGCTATTTTACCAAATGAATTTAAGAGTAAAATGGATAATTGGATGTTTGGTTGTGATGTATGCCAAGATGTTTGTCCTTGGAACCGTTTTTCAAAACCAACTTCAGAGGCATCTTTTTCACCACATGAGAATTTATTAAAAATGTCTAAATCAGATTGGACTGATTTGACAGAAGATGTATTTCGAGAATTATTTAGAAATAGTGCAGTTAAAAGAACAAAATTTTTAGGCTTAAAACGTAATATTGATTTTTTAAGTTAAAGAGGCAAACTAATTCTAAAAGTAGTTCCAATATTTACTTCTGAAGATAGAACAAATACTTTTCCTTTATGGTATTCTTTAATAATACGTTTAACTAATGTTAAACCTAATCCCCAACCTCTTTTTTTAGTTGTAAATCCAGGTTGAAATACTGTTTTAATTTCTTTGGTTGAAATACCTTTCCCTGTATCTTTTATATCTATATGAACCCATTCAGGAGTTTGATGCATTGAAACCGAAAGTTTTCCTTTGCCACTCATAGCATCTACTGCATTTTTACAAATGTTTTCTATTACCCATTCCATTAATGGACCATTGTGTTTTGTGAAAATAATTTCTTCTGAATGAAATTCTAAATCTATTTTATCTGAAAAGCGTCTTTGTAAGTAATCTAGAACATTTTTCACCGTTTCAGTAAGGTTTTCATCTTCTAGATGGGGTATTGAGCCAATTTTTGAAAAACGGTCGGTTACTTTTGAAAGTCTTTCTACATCTTTAGACATTTCTTCTGCAACCATCGGATCAACATTATAAGTTTCTAATAGTTGAACCCATGCCATTAAAGATGATAATGGTGTTCCAAGTTGGTGAGCTGTTTCTTTTGCCATTCCAGCCCAAACTTGATTTTGTTCGGCTTTTCGGAATGTACTAAAAATGATATAACCAATTAATGCAAATAAACCAATGATTGAGAATTGTATATAAGGAAAGTATTTTAATTGCTTAACTTCATTACTCTCATCAAAATATAATATATTTTTATTTCCATCATTAAAATCAATAACGATAGGTTTATTAATTTTACTAAGTTCGTTTATAGTTTTATCTAGGTTTTTGAATTCAATTTTATTACTAGGGAAATTCGAACCTATGATTTTGTGTGTTGCAGAATCTATTAACAATACAGGAATTAAACTTTTGTTATCAATTAATTCTTGATTAAATGCTTTAATTAAATTATCTCTATCATTTTCTAATTTTTTCAAACCTTTAGAATCATCATAAGTATAAGTCATAACGAAACCTTTATATACTTCGATTGAGAATGATAAATTTTTCTGCTTCCATTTATTTGCTAACTTAATCAAAGAGTCTTCAAATAATTCAGTTTGTTGATTGATAGTGATATTTTTATATTTTAATCTAATATCTGAAGTGTCAAAATCTAAATTAATATAACTTGAAATTTTATTCTCGTTATCTAGAAGTATAACTGGTATATCAGTATTAGATTCGATTATTTTTAAAGGAAAAGTAAAATCAGGAATAACATCTAATGGTGTTTCTTTTGAAATTTCCTTTGTAGCTTCTATCCATACAGAAATCTTATTTCGTTCTAATTTTCGAACCTCTTGAAATGTATTATTTGTTAATTGAACTAATTCAATTTTCTTTTTGATTGCATCAGCCCATTGTTTTGCTTTGTCACGTTCTCTTTGACTTACACCTTTTACGATAGAATTAGAAACAAATAAAGAAGCTCCTACCATTAATATCGCAATAATGAGTAGCGCAATTTTCCATCTTTGTTTTGAATTATATAAGTTCATCTTTATCTATTAGAGTAAAGAAACGAGTTTTTTCTGAAATGATTGTTTAATTTCATTTTTTTAATTGAAGTGTTTGTTCAATTTGCTCACAAACTTTTAGATGATCAAATTTTGATGCATAATTTTTGAGATCATTTGAGTTGAATTTGTTTCTTTCTTGAAAATATTGTTCTATTTTTAAGCCCAGATCATCTACATTTTGTGGTTCAAAAAGATAACCAAGTGTTCTATTTTCTATTAATTCTTTTGTTCCGCCTGAATTACTTCCTATAATTGGTATACCACAAGCTAATGATTCAATGGTTGACATACCAACAGTTTCAGATTTTGAAGCATTAATTAAAACATCTATTGCTTTATAATATTTTTCAATTTCATTTGTAAAAGGTCTAAATAATATTCGATTATTAAGATTTTCCTGGTCAATTTTATTTTTAATGTTTAACAAATAATCATTGCTTTCATTAATAGTTGGTTCTCCGACAATTAATAATTTGAAGTTTGATTGTTTGCATTTTGAAATTGCGTCAATTACGATATGATGTCCTTTATTAACATCGATTCTTCCAATAATACCAATTATTATTTCATCTAAAGGAAGATTTAATTCTTCTTTTGTTTCCCTTTTTGTTTGATATAAATTAAACTTTTCTAATTCAATTCCAGATGGGATTAAACAAATTTTTGATTTTCTAATTTTTGAATTAATCTCAACTTGTTCTTTTAACCAATTTAAAGGACAGGACCAAATATCATAAAAGTTATATCGAATTGTATGGAAAATTGATGTTTTACGAATACCAAATTGCATTTCCATAAAATAAGAAATGTGAAGTTTTTTTCCAATAAAACATTTTACCGTTGCGCCTATACTCAAATCGTGATTTGATCTAATAATTAAATGTGTAATTCCGTATAATTGAATTAGTTTTTTTAGTTTAACGGCTTTTGCGAATTGATAATATTTATTATGTTGTTCGATTAAACAAACATCAATTCTATTCATTAATGCATTTCGATGAATAGGTGAATTTTTCCAACAAAATACAATAACGGCATATCCTTTTTGGTTCATCCAAATTGCATTTTTGAGATGATTCATTTCTAAACCACCCCAACTATTTGAACCACATAAATATCCTAATTTGCTTTTCATCTAATTTATTGAGCTAAAATAATCATTTTTCACCCCTTTAAATGTAAGGGATTAATAATTATTTCAATAAAATGTTTAATAAAATTATTAAAATGTTAAACAAATAAGTATATTTGTTTAACAAAATACAATTACTGTTAAACAAAATGGAAAAATATAAAACAGCCGTTGTCAGAAGAGAGCATTTTAATGCTGCACATCGTTTGCATAATGCTAATTGGTCAGATGAAAAAAATAAAGAAGTTTTTGGTAAATGCAACAATGAACATTTTCATGGACACAATTATGATTTAGAAGTAAAAGTAATTGGTTTTTGTAATCCTGAAACTGGTTATGTGATAGATACGAAAGTATTATCAAAGTATATACAGAAAGAAATTTTAGATGTTTTTGATCATCGTAATTTGAATATGGATGTGTCTTATTTTAAACATATCAATCCAACAACAGAAAATGTAGCAAGAGTCATTTTTGAGATTTTGCGACCTTTAATTAGTAATGAATTAGAACTTAAAATAAAATTATATGAAACCGAACGAAATTTTGTTGAATATCCCGGAGAATAATTTTAAGGGATTTAGTAATGACGAAATAGGTGACGAACACTTATTTACTGGATTAGAAACACCATTAAGAGCTGATGCTTTTGATTTATCTGATGGTGATAAAAAGGATAAAATAGAATTATTGTTTGCAGAAATTATGCAAGTGATGGGATTAGATTTGACAGATGATTCATTGAAAGGAACACCTAAAAGGGTTGCTAAAATGTATATAGATGAAATATTTTCAGGATTAAATCCATTGAACAAACCGAAAATTGCATTGTTTGATAACAAATATCAATACAATCAAATGCTTGTTGAAAAGAATATTTCATTCTACTCAAATTGTGAGCATCATTTTGTGCCAATTTATGGTAAAGCACATGTTGCTTATGTATCTTCCGGTAAAGTAATTGGTTTGTCAAAATTGAATCGTATTGTTCAGTATTTTGCTAAACGACCTCAAGTTCAAGAAAGATTAACGAACCAAATTGCAAATGAACTAGCTGAAATATTAGGAACAAATGATGTAGCTGTAATAATTGATGCAAAGCATTTATGTGTTTCATCAAGAGGAATAAAAGATGAAACATCTTCTACAATTACGGCATATTATGGTGGTGTATTTAACACAACTGAAAAAATCAATGAATTACAGAATTATTTAAAACTTTCATTTTAAATTTTATAAAGATGAAAACAATTGTAGTTGTAGGAGGAAGTAAAGGCATTGGTTTAGCAATCGTTAAAGAATTTGTAGCGAATTCAAATGTTATTAGTTTGAGTAGAA
>CALPRR020000029.1 GCA_943326025.2 Candidatus Kuenenia stuttgartensis
AATCATTTACCTAACAGAAGCAGCACTTCCAAACGTTGAAAAAAACATCATTATTCGCTATTCTCCTGAAGATTACAAATGGGCCGAAGAAAATGAATTCGCTTTCTGGAAATATTTAGTGGATGAAAAATTATTATTCAACAACAATGAACGAGATAAATCAAACATGTTAAACGATGGACCATTTACGATTGGTCTTCCTGAAAAAGGTCCCGATCGATTAGGACAATTTTTAGGCTGGAGAATGATTCAAATTTACATGGAGAAAAACGACATTTCATTAGAAGCCCTAGTCAAAGTACCTTACAACGAAATATTACAAGCATACGAAATTAAAGAATAAACAAAATGGAAGATAAAATCACAAAAACATCCGAAATATCTATCAAAGTTGGTTTAAACGAAAATAGTTTGCCAATCAAAATGCAATGGAATGCAACTGATGGTGGAATTGAAAAAGCGCCAGCAAAAGCAATGATGTTGTCTTTATGGGATGAGGCAGAAAAAAACACAATGAAAATTGATTTATGGACAAAAGATATGTCTATTGAAGAAATGAAACAATTCTTTCATCAAACATTGGTTACAATGGCCGATACGTTCGAAAAAGCTACAGGAGAAACAAATATTTGTGAAGATTTACGTGACTATTGCTATCACTTTGCTGAGAAGATGAAAATATTACCAGAGTAATTTTAGATTATGGATTTTGGATTTTAAATTAATTCAAAATCCAAAATTCACATTAATAATTCAACATTTAAAATTCAAAATCCAAAATCCCAATGGCTGGTACTATATCCAAAATGAAGGTCGATTTGCAAGATGAAGTGAAATACACGCTAATCTTGGGAGATGATGCCATCGACATGAATTCTTTAATCAATAAAGACATTCGTTTGTTTTGGAATGGCGATATCTTTTGTAGTGCTTGTGGCAAAAAGACTAAAAACTCTTTCGGAGAAGGATTTTGTTACCCTTGTTTTCAATCTGCCCCTGAAGCAACAGAATGCACTATTCGACCAGAACTTTGTCGAGCACATTTAGGTGAAGGTAGAGATCCAGAGTGGGAAGAACGAAATCACAACACTCCTCACATTGTCTATTTAGCAGCTTCTGATATTGTAAAAGTCGGTGTGACTAGAATAACTCAAGTTCCAACACGTTGGATCGATCAAGGTGCAAGTTCAGCAATTCGTTTAGCTGAAACACCCAATCGTTATGAAGCGGGAATTTTAGAAGTTGCTCTAAAAGCATTTTTTGCCGATAAAACCAACTGGCAACGCATGTTGAAAAATGAAGTGGATGATTCAATTGATTTGGTGGAAGAAAAATGGAATCTTCACGATCAACTGCCTGAAGATTTAATTCAATTTTTCTCTGAAAACGATGAAGTAATTGATATTAATTATCCTGTTTTAACTTATCCAACAAAAGTGAAAAGCTTAAGTTTTGATAAAACACCTACCATCGAGGGGAAACTAGTAGGCATAAAAGGTCAATATCTAATTTTTGAAGACGGAAGTGTTTTGAATATTAGAAAACATACTTCTTATTTTTTGGAGGTGACTATTTAGTTATTCAATTTTGAAGTTAAATTTATTTTTTGGATATTTAAATTATAATTCATATTCGCCATATTATAAGAAATATAAATTTAATTATTATAAATTAGTTTTAATTGGCAAATACTAACTCTGTTATAAATTATAATTCTTATTCGTTATCATTTAAGAGAATTTAATAATTAACTAATTAAAATTTAAGAGATATGAAAAAGTTGGCATTCACATTTAGCATGTTGGTTAGTTTAGTATCATTTAGCCAAATGACATCAGAACAAATGCTTAAGAAAATGTTATACAATGATAGTGTGTTTTTATCACAACATAAAATTGATGAACAAAAATTAAAAATTTCTATTTTAAAAGAAATTAATGCACAGCGAAAACTAAATCACTTACAACCATTAACATTGCATAATGCAGCTGAAAATAAAAAAGCAGCAATTTGGTGTGATACGGTTGTTAAGCGTAAAATGTTATCACATGATCATGAATATATGAAGAATACTAATACGAATCGTGTTCAAAGTGAAATTGTCGCTGG
Source organism: Candidatus Kuenenia stuttgartensis (assembly GCA_943326025.2). Classification (GTDB taxonomy): domain Bacteria; phylum Bacteroidota; class Bacteroidia; order Flavobacteriales_D; family Crocinitomicaceae; genus CAIUKX01. The sequence goes on from CALPRR020000029.1 coordinate 2,110, forward strand.
ATACTCCATAACACCTAGCGACTTCGAACAACCAACTGATATATACACTGTTATTGCTAAATTAGCAGTTGATAGTTGGATGGGATCACCCCAACACCGAGTATTAATGTTAAGTCCATCTATTTCTATAGCTGCAATTGGATCTGCATTTGGCATACCATCAGCCGCTCAATCTGGAATAATAGGTGGCAGTACTGCTAGATTTTATTAGATAGTAAAAATGGGCTAGTTAAGCTATCCCATTTCAACATTTCATTATATTTTATTTTTTTGCCACCATTACTCTTAACCTACCTAAACATTTCAAAATTTCTGGAGTTGATATAAAATTAGTAAGACTAAAATTAATTTAATAAATTATAATTCTTATTCGTTATAACGTAAAAGAATTTAATAATTCACTAATTGAAATGTAAGAATCATGAAAAAGTTAGCCGTAGTTTTAGCATTAGTAGTTAGCGGAATGGGTAATGCTCAGAAATTTAAATTAACTGACAAAATTGGTCATACTGGCGAATTTTGGAAATTAGAAATATTAGAACATGATAGTGTAAGTTATTATAAAGTTGCAGATGCAGATAAAATATCTGATTCTTTAAAATCTGAGTTTATTCAAACAGAAACATTGAAGAAACTTAATAAAATTCGTAAAGATGCAGGTATGAAAGAATTAATCGTCGATGCGAGATTAAAACCAGCTGCTACGCATAATGCTACTTATAACTTATATTGTTCCGATAATCAAATATTTCAACCCGGACAAGAATGGTACCAAAAAGGGCAATTTACACTTACTCACAATCAACGTGTAAATATTCCAAATTTTGATGAAATTTTATATCCAGATCAAAGAATTAAATTGTTAGAACCAAATATATTTTCTGAAATAACTGAGGAATTAACAATGTCAACTACATATGCTGATTATACATATGATTATATTACTAGTGACATTTTATTTGCATATAAATCATGTAGTGCACATTGGACAGCTTTAACAAAAAATCCGAAATGGGACTGTGTTTATTTCTACCACGATCGCATTAACGGATTTTGTTATGTAATTTTAGGAATATATGCTAAATCTTAGATAATTCTATACATACTTCATGTTGCTTTTCAAATATGACACTCCAGACACTCGTTTGTTTTAAATAGTATATTCTTTATTTAAAGTTATTCAGAAATCTTTATTACCTAAAAATCTAACTTCTAATAAATCTCAACTTTTTTCTACCTTTGCAAAATGGGAAAAGACAAACTAAGCAAATTTGCGGCAATTAAAGAATATCCTCATGTATTCGAGCACAACGAAGATGAAACATTAGCTTTAAAAGGAAACTGGAGAAAAGATTTCTTTAAAAATGACAATCCAATTGTATTAGAATTAGGTTGTGGAAAAGGTGAATATTCTGTTGGTTTGGCTAAACATTTCCCAAACAAAAATTTCATTGGTTGCGACATAAAAGGAAATCGAATTTACATCGGTTCAAAAGATTCATTAGAACAAGGGATGACAAATGTTGCTTTTCTAAGAACTAGAATCGATTACATCACTGATTATTTTTCAGAAGGAGAAATCGATGAAATTTGGTTAACATTTTCAGATCCTCAACCAAAAAAACCTAGAAAAAGACTGAGTTCCCCCCTATTCATTGAGCGTTACAGACAAATTCTTAAAAAAGGTGGAATTGTTCACATGAAAACCGATAGTAATTTACTTTTCGAATATACAGAAGAAGAAATTAAAGAAAAATATGAATTAATCGAATCCACATGGGATTTATACGGAGACATCACTGCTGATTTAGATCCGCTAACGAGAGAAATTTTCCATATCAAAACACATTACGAACAATTATTTACATCAAGAGGAAGTGTGATTAAGTATTGTAAGTTTAGAATTGGATAAATAGCGATTTCTTTTTTAATGATTCACTTTCAATTTAGTCAAAAAAAGCATAAATTTGATAATATATTAGAAAAGAAATGAAACCAATTTCATTAAATACAATTGAGATTAGTGAACTTTGTAAAAAACACAAGGTTAAAAATTTATATGTTTTTGGTTCTTTTTTAACTTCTAAATTTTCAAAATCAAGTGATATTGATTTAATCGTCGATTTCAACAAGAATGAAATAATTGATTATTTTGACAACTATTACAATCTGAAATTTTCATTAGAAAAAATTTTAAATCGCACTGTTGATCTTTTAGAAAATCAAGCTTTAAAAAACCCCTATTTTATTGAAAAAATAAATCATCAAAAACAACTCGTATATGGAGCCTGAAATTAAAACATGGCTTTACGATATCCTCAATGCAATTAATGAAATTGAAAGTTATTTTATTGATACTCCAAAAGAATTTCAATATTATCAAAACGATTTAAAAACGAAAAGGGCAATTGAAAGAAACATTGAAATAATCGGTGAAGAGATGAATCGAATTCTAAAATTAAACCCAAGCATTGAGATTAGTGATTCACGCAAAATTGTTGATGTGCGTAACAGAATCATTCATGGTTACGACGTTATTTCAGATGATTTAATTTGGTCAATCATTACTAGTCACCTTTCAATTCTTCAAAAAGAAGTTGATAAACTTTTAAAAGACTGATTGTTTAACACAATAAACCCCTAAATTTCTAGAAACAGTTTCAGAAAACCAAAAAATCTTAATAAAAAAATGTTATTTTCGTACATCTCAATATTTTGAAAATGTCGAATAAAATAACAACTCTTTTTAATATAAAATATCCAATTATTCAAGCTGGAATGATTTGGTGTTCTGGATGGGAATTAGCTGCTGCAGTTTCAAATGCAGGTGGACTTGGGATTATTGGTTCTGGCTCAATGTATCCTCATATTTTAGAACAACACATTCTTAAATGCAAAGATGCGACAGATAAGCCTTTTGGTGTTAATTTACCAATGCTTTATCCTGATATTGATAAACACATCGAAACAATTATCAAACATAAAGTTCCCGTAGTATTTACTTCTGCCGGAAATCCAAAAACATGGACTTCTAAATTGAAAGAACATGGAATCACAGTAGTTCACGTTGTTTCAAGTGTGAAATTTGCAAAAAAAGCAGAAGAAGCTGGAGTTGATGCAGTTGTTGCTGAAGGTTTTGAAGCTGGTGGCCACAACGGAAGAGATGAAACAACAACTTTATGCTTAATTCCTAAAGTAGCTCAAGAAATTAAAATCCCGTTAATTGCTGCAGGAGGAATTGGAACTGGTAAAGCTGTTTTAGCAGCATTGACTTTAGGAGCAGATGGTGTTCAAATTGGAACGAGATTTATTGCTTCTATCGAATCTAGTGCACACGAGAATTTCAAAAAAGTAGTCGTTGATGCAAACGAAGGCGATACTTTGTTAACCTTAAAAGAATTGACTCCTGTTCGCTTGGTTAAAAATGCTTTTTTCGAGAAAATTGAAATTGCTCAGGAAAATGGTGCTTCAAAAGAAGAGATTGAAGAAATATTAGGAAGAGGACGAGCTAAAAAAGGAATGTTTGAAGGCGATTTAGTTGAAGGAGAATTAGAAATTGGACAAGTTTCTAGTTTGGTAACTGAAATTCTACCTGCTGGAAAAATAGTTGAAGAAATTATTGCAGAATATAAACTTGCTTTAGAAGAGCAAAAAACGGATAAATACAACTTTTAATGATTGAATTTGAACGATTTAAATTAAAGAATGGCTTAACTGTTCTTTTCCACAAAGATGTAACGACTCCGATGGTTGTCATAAATACACTTTATGATGTTGGTGCACGAGACGAATCTGAAGATAAAACAGGTTTTGCCCATTTATTTGAACATTTAATGTTTGGTGGATCGGTAAACATTCCAGATTTCGATGCTCCTCTTCAAAATGCAGGTGGAGAAAGTAATGCATTTACATCAAATGATATTACAAACTATTACGACGTTTTACCTGCTCACAATATAGAAACAGGTTTATGGCTAGAAAGTGACAGAATGCTTTCATTGGCTTTTACTGAAAAAAGTCTTGAAGTTCAACGTAATGTAGTAATCGAAGAATTTAAACAACGCTATCTAAATCAACCTTATGGTGATGTTTGGTTAGAATTAAGACCTTTAGCTTACGAAAAACATCCCTACAAATGGGCGACAATCGGTAAGGAAATAAGTCACATCGAAAACGCTACAATGGAAGATGTGAAAGCATTTTTTCATAAACATTATAATCCAAGTAACGCAATATTATGCATTGCTGGTAATTTTGAATTAGAAGAAATTAAACGTTTGGTTGAAAAATGGTACGGAGATATTCCAGCAGGTATTAAACCAGCCCGTATACTTGACAAAGAACCAAAGCAAAAAGAATTTAGAGAACAAATTATCGAAAGAAGCGTTCCTTCTGATGCATTTTATTACGCTTTCAAAATGCCAGAAAGAAGAGATCCAGCTTATTACATCGTTGATATTTTATCAGATGCATTAGGAAGAGAAAAATCTTCTCGATTGTATGTTTCTATCAAAAAAGAAAAACAAATTGCCAGTTCAATTAGTGCCTACATCACAGGATCTTTAGATGATGGACTATTAATCATTTCAGGTAAATTAAATCCAGGAAAAACATTTGAAGAGTTAGACAAGGCCCTTTGGGAAGTTATTGATGAAATGAAAAAAACGACAATTTCTAGAGAAGAATTAGATCGATTGTTGATTAAAATCAGAACTGAAAAAGAATTTCAAGAAGAAGGATTGTTGAATCGTGCAATGAATTTATGTACGTTTGAGTTACTTGGAGATGCAAATGGAATCAATGAAGAAAGAGAAATTTATCAATCAATTACTCCTAAACATATTCATCATTATGCAAATGAAATTTTGAAACAAACCAACTGTTCTTTACTAAAAGTTAAAGCGATTAATAATGCTGAATAGATCTCAACAACCAGAATTACAAGCGATTCATAAAATTGATTTCGTTAAACCTCAACAATTTGATATTACTTCAACTGTGAAATTATATTTCATGAAAGAGGTTGCAAATGATACTGCTCGATTTGATTTATATTTCGATGCTGGAACAGTTAAAGGAGAAAAAGGAATCCCTTCTTTTGTGAATAGTCTTTTACTTTCAGGAACTCAAGATAAATCTTCGACTTTAATTCACGAACAAATTGATGCTTTAGGTGGATTTATGGAAAGTGGTATTTCTTTTGAGTCTGCAGTTACCTCTATGTTCTGTTTAAGAGAAAATGTTCTTCCTTTAATGCACATATTAACCGATGCAATTCAAAACGTTGCTTTTTTCGAAAGAGAAATTGATGAGCTTGTACAAGATAAAAAGCAAGGGTATCTAATGAATCTAGAAAAAGTAAGTTTTCTAGCTCAAAGAGGTTTTCAACAACGTTTATTTCACACTTCTGAAAATTATTCAAAAGTTGCCAATCTTGATTATTATGAAAACATTTCAAGTAGCAAACTAAAATCGTTCTACAGAGAAAATTATTTAGAAGGATTATTTAAAGTTGTAGTTGTTGGAAATCTTGAACAAGATGCGATTGATGAAATTATTGACACAATCGGAAAATGGTCAAAACCAACATCACGTGAATTTGAATCAAACATTAAAAATCTCCCAGGAAATACTCACATTGAAAAAGAAGGAGCAGTTCAAACGGCTATTCGTCTAGGTAAAATCCTTTTCAACAAAACACATGAGGACTATAATGATTTTGTAGTCTTAAATACTGTTTTAGGCGATTACTTTGGCAGTCGATTAATGTCTAATATCCGTGAAGATAAAGGTTATACTTACGGTATTGGTTCGATGCTTTCAGAATACAATAAATTTGGTTATTTCATGATTGCAACTGAAGTAGCGACTGAATTTAAAGATGCAACGCTGAAAGAAATTAAATTTGAAATCGAAAAATTGCAAACTGAATTGATTTCTGAAGAAGAAATGGATTTAGTGAAAAATTATCTATTAGGTCAATTACTAAAAAGTGCAGATGGGCCTTATTCAATGATGGATTTGTATACAAGTGCTCAAATTCATGGATTTGATTTTGAATTTTACAATAAATGTATCGAAGATTTACATAAAATTACTCCAGAGAGAATAAAAGAATTAGCTGTAAAATATTTAAATTGGGAAGACATGACAATAGTAACTGCTGGATAAATTATATTTTTATAGTTGAAAAATGATTTTATGCAACTATATTTATGTTTATACGTTAAGTTAATGATGTGTAATATTACACCTTCACTATGAGGAATAAATTAATTGTCATATTTATATTACTATTCGCTTTACACAAGCCTTCATATGCTTCCCATGTAATGGGTGGAGAAATTACGTGGAAATGTCAAGGCGGTAATTATGTATTTCAATTAGTATATTATCGAGATTGTAATGGAGCTGATGTTAATACTATTGCTGTCAATTTAGGAGTTTGGAACCATCCAACATTATCAAGTATTTCTTTATCATTTGTTTCAAGACAAGATATATCACCATTTTGCTCACCTGTAAATTCATCTCCTCCAGCAATTTCTTGTGGAAATGGAACCGCAGGAGGAAATGGTGCTGGTGCTATTGAAAAAATCATCTATAAAAGTGCCCCTATTTCAATCAGTGGTGTTCCTCCAGCAGAAGGTTGGATTTTTACTTTTCAAGATTTCTCTCGAAGTGGCTCTGTAACTAATTTTACAAATCCTTCATCATATGGAATTACATTAACAGCAAAAATGTTTGCTATTTCCTCCAATTCAAGCTCATGTGTTGATTCTTCACCTGTTTTCTTACAAGAACCCTATTTTGTTTCATGTTCTGGTACACCTTATGAATACAGTGCTAATATTATTGATCCCGACTTAGATTCGACGGTTGTAGAATTTGGAACCCCATACAATAACTTTCCTTCTGGCACAACCTATAATCCACCTTTAAATCCAATACCAATCCCATTTGAACCTGGATTTAATTTCTCTTCACCAATACCAAATTCAGCATTTAACCCTGCAAACATTGGTGCAACCCTTAATAGTTCAAACGGTCAACTAAACTTTAAAACGTTTACCCAAGGAAATTATAATGTGAAATTGGTTGCTAAATCATATAGAAATGGTATGCTGATTGCACAGGTTGAACGCGAAATGTTATTAGTGGTTACCAACTGTAACAATCTAAATAACCCTCCAAACATTATCGCCCCTTTTCCTGGGAATTCTTTTGAAACAACTATTATAGCAGGATCACCAGTAAACTTCACTTTAGCAGCAACTGATATAGAATTACTTCAAGATGGTTCACCTCAACATAATAAACTTACTACATCAGGACCAATGTATGGAACAAACTTCACAAGTACTTCGGGTTGTGATATCGCTCCATGTGCTACTTTAAACTCATCTCCTGTCATTACTGGAACTCAAGGTGTGAGTGTTAATTTTTCATGGCAAACAACATGTGACCACTTAGCAAATCAATACGGAATTGTTGCTAATTCTGTTCCATACAATTTTGTATTTAAAATTCAAGATGATTATTGTCAAGTGCCTAAAGTTAGATATGCTACTGTTACAATAAATGTTGTAAACCCAGGAGTGATTTCTGCACCAGCTATTGAATGTATTCAAACAGAAACTAACGGTGATGTAACAATTAACTGGAAAACTGTCTCAAATCCATCGAATTCATTTGTTAAATATGAAGTACACTCCCTACAAAACGGACTTCTTTCAACAATTACTAATATCAACACTTCAACCTTCACAGATGTTGCAGTATCATCAAAAAAAGACTATTTCATTATTGTATACTCAGGATGTGGAGGAAATACCCCAAGAAGTAGTGATACTGTTTCAAATATTCGATTAGCAATCAATAATCCTGTAAATGGAACTGCAGTATTAAGTTGGAACAAACCATATTCAAGTCAAATGACTACAATGAATGATTATTTCTATATTCTAAGAGAATATCCAACTGGAAATTGGATAATTAGAGATAGTGTTCCATATTCCACAACAAATTTTGTTGACACAATTGATATTTGTTCAGCGCAATTAAATTATCAAATACTCTTAAAAAACTCCCCATGTAACTATAATTCAAACAGCATAGGTGATGTTTTTCAAGATATGATAACACCAGACATACCATTAATAACATCAGTAACAGTTGATACATTAACAGGTGCTTTATCTATCAATTGGACACAAAATAGTAAGCCTGACACCTATGGTTATATTGTTTATTATTTTGACAATAATGGATTTATTAAAGAGTTAGATACAGTATGGGGGTTAGCTTCTACACAGTATAGTTATTATCCAGATTTAACTAATGGAGAATTAACTTTCACTATTGCTGCTTTTGATTCTTGCCATTTAGTAATTGACCCTAATTCATATCAAACTTCTGCGAAAGCTGATCCTCATACTTCAATGTTTTTAAGATCGACATTGGATTATTGTTCGTATGAACTTACATTAAATTGGACACCATATAAAGGATGGAATAATATAGCAGGATATGAAATCTGGGGCCATATTGTAGGACAACCTTGGAAAAAACTTGGAACAACAACAAGTAATAGTTTTAAGTATCAAACTATAGCTTTAAAAAACTATTGTTTTGCAATTAAAGCCTTTTCAAGTGATGGAAACAAATCCTTTTCTGGTACTTTATGCTTAAAAATTATAACACCTACACAACCTAGATTTAATTATATCGAAACTGGAACAGTTGAAAATAATGCAATAACTATTAAAGTTCTTGTTGACTCACAAACAAACATAAAAGAAGTAGTTCTTGAGAAATTTAATTTATCATCGTTTATCGAAATTAAAAGACAAAACGTTGTTGGACCTACGCTAACTTTTATAGATGAAGATGTTCAGGTTGATCGATACAATTATCAATATCGAACAAAGATTATAGATAGTTGTGGAAATAGCGGGACTTTATCAAATATTGTAAAACCAATTTTACTAAAAGTTGTAAGTGACTCAACTCAAGTAATAAATTTTTTAAATTGGACTCCATACTCTCAATATGCGGGATCACTTTTAGGTTACAATATTTATAGAGGATCAAATGGTATTTTAGACCCTACTCCGATAGCTTTTGTTAATAATGCTCAAAATTTTTACAGTGATTACGTCGCTAATAATACTAGTTTGATGAACACTGGCAATTTATGTTATGTAGTCGAAGCTGTTGAAAGTATGAATGTTTATGGGTTTAAACAAACAGCAAAATCAAACCTTGTTAGACAAGTTCAAGATCCTTTAATATATTTACCGAACTCTTTTACACCTGATGGAAATGAATTTAATCAAGAATTTATTCCAATTTTCACGTTTTTTGATATTAACAATTTCAGATTTACAATATATGACCGTTGGGAACACATCGTATTTGAATCTACTGATTATCAAGAAGGTTGGGGTGGACAAATTTTAAACACAGGTAAAGCTGCTGAATCTGGTACATATGTTTACAGATTATCAGTTTATGATGGTAATGGACATGAAATCGTCAAAAGAGGTTATGTCAATCTATTAAGATAAACTTGTTCCAAAGATTAATTTAAACTTTTAAGTGCAAAAAATACTTATTATACAAACAGCTTTTCTTGGGGATGTAATTCTTGCAACCCCCGTAATATCTGAATTGAAAAGATTATTTCCGAATTCAAAAATAGATTTTTTAGTACGAAAAGGAAATGAAGGTCTTTTAGCAAATAATCCTAATTGCGACAACATTTATATTTTTGATAAGAAGAATGGTAAATACAAAAACATTCTGAATCTAATTAAAAGTTTTAGAAATGAAAAATATGAACTTATTATAAATCTTCATAGATTTGGCAGTTCTGGAATTATTACAGCTTTATCAGGCGCAAAATTAAAGTATGGTTTCAAGAAAAATCCTTTTTCTTTTTTATACAATAAAAAGTTTGAGCATTCTTTAGAAATGAGTCAACACGAAGTAGAACGTAATCTATCTATTATAGCAGAATTTGGTGCTGTTTCAATCAAAAGACCTGAGATATTTCCAAGCATTGAAAATTTCGAAAAGGTAAAACAATACAAATCGACTACATATTTTTGTATGGCACCGGCGTCTGTTTGGTTCACAAAACAATTACCTAAAGAAAAATGGATTGAATTAGTAAAACATTATTCCAAATCAGGTACCGTTTTCATGTTAGGGGGTAAAGAAGATTTTAACCTTTGTCAAAATATTCTGGAGAATTCAAATGAATTTGGTAAATGTATAAATTTAGCTGGAGAGTTAAATTTATTAGAATCAGCTGCACTCATAAAAGATGCAAAAAGAACTTTTGTAAATGATTCTGGTCCTTTGCATCTTTCTTCATCTATGAATGCTCCTGTAACAGCTTTTTTCTGTTCAACTACACCTTCTTTTGGTTTCGGACCTTTGTCTGATGATTCAGAAATTTTAGAAGTAAAAGACTTAGAATGCAAACCTTGTGGCTTACATGGACATAAAGCATGTCCAAAAGGTCATTTCAAATGTGGTTACGAGATAAATACTCATTAAAAAATAATATTTCATAAAATGAAATTTAAATCATAAAAATTTAATAATCAAATATTTAAATTAATTAAAAATATCATTCTATAACACAAAACTGAATGTACAACAGAAAAGTTTATTTACTTTTGTTTTACTAACCTAATCTCAACTTTTCGATCTTCTTTTTTCATTTCTTTTGTGTAAGATCCACTATGAATTAATTTCGTTTCACCATAATAATAAACAGTAATTCGTTTTCTTGTAAATCCTAAATCTGTCAATTTTCGTTTTACTGTTTCTGCTCGCTTTTTTGATAAAGTCAAATTATAATCCAAAGAACCATCTTTGTCTGTGAAACCTAAAATCATAATCGATAAAGATGTATCCCTTGCAATCGTTTTATAAAATGAATATAATTTTTGCTGTTCTTCATCAATTAATGTAGCTTGATCAAAATCAAAGTACAATGTAACCTCATCAATTACATCCATACCTTCAAAAAGCTCATTCAATTCTTTTTCAGATGATATAAAATCTTTTCTAGCATCCGTAACTTTTACTTCTATCTCATTTGATTGATAAGCTGTATTATTTGCATCCAACTCATTTTTGCCTTCTTTTAAATTAATTGAATTTATATTCGTAGAATCAATTGGACAACCATTATTGTAGACTGAACCTGCAAAATCAGGACATTTATCAACATTGTTAGATACTCCATCTCCATCATTATCCATACAACAACCTGGATTTTCGAACGGACAACCATTATTCAACTCAATCCCAGGAACATCTGGACATCGGTCAGCTGCATCAATTACTCCATCGAAATCTCTATCTGGGCAACCGTAATGAATATGTAACCCTTTTTCAGTTGGACACATATCATTCATATCAATTATCCCATCCCCATCGACATCAGGACAACCAGCAGTAGACTTAGGACCTTTATCATAGATACAATTATCTTCTTTATCTATTATTTTATCATCATCAGAATCAGGACAACCATTAAACTCTAAAGTACCTTTATCATTTGGACATTCATCCTTATCATCTGAAATTCTATCAAAATCTATATCTGAAGGATTTTTGTAATATATATTAAACGATATACCTGCGAAAAAACTTCTACCTAAAGAAGATTTTTTACCATAAAAAATCGACATATTATTTGATCCAGCAAATAAAGCTAATCGATTATAAGTAATTCGTGTAGCAGCTCCAAAATAAATTTTTCCATTTCCCATTTGTGAAATAGGCATCATTAATGTGAAGTTATTTTTTTCAATCCTAGGTGTAATTGTATGAATAAATACATTAGATATTTTTGTTTTTTCATTCGCCAAACTCAAAGGAATCGATGCACTATAACTCACATATAAATTTCTTTTAACATAATAATCAAAATTCAAATGAACAGTCGCAGGCAGATTCATTCTAAATTTTGATTCTTGAATTTGAGATTTCTTTCCGACACTTTGCAATTGAGAAGCTATCGCATCGTAAGGCGAAGAAATAACTCCATTGATTAAATAAAAATTATTTTTTGAATACAATTGGTTTGCATATACTTGAACTGAAGTATCCGTAAAATTATAATACAAATCGTTTTTCATATAACGAATAGAACCTAGATCAACAATGGATCCTGAAAATTTCCACTTGTATTTATTAATGTCATATTTAACATTCTTTAATTCTCCATCCATTTCGTAAAACTGCCTTTGGAAATCAGGCCTATACTCATATGTAAAACCCAAATCTAAACCAAGCCCTCTATTTTTATAAAAAGACTGATTAGAAGAACTACTTCTTCCAAAGTTCACATCCAACTTAGTCAAATTTAAATTTGGATTATTATTTGAAAAATTAGACATCCCATTATTCACATAAAAATAATCTGCATTCATCCCATTTAATAATTTTAAAGATGCTCCCGCTTTTAAAAATGTTGTTTGCCTATCATAAATAACCCTTGCAAACGTAAACACATTTTCAGTAAAATTTAGACGACTCATTCTTAACCTAGTAACATCTTGGCTAATATCAACTATATTACTAGAATAGTTATTAACGGCATTTTCAGCCCAAATAGATGGCAATCCCTCTAAATTAGTAAATGTCTTAATCTTAAAACCATATCCGATAGCGTTTTGATGGTTAATTTCATATTTAAAATTAAGTATATCGATATTCAAATAGTTATTTTGAAATCCAGCTCTACTATGTTTAATGTATTTTGTGTTTGATCCGTATAAAAGATATTCTTGAGAAGCAAAATTGCTAATTTTAGAAATATTCATATTTGAAGTAAATGAAAATTTCGTTTTAGAATCAACGATCGAAGATGGATTATAACTCGCAAGCATTGATCCAATATAATTATCTGATACAATACCCGTATTTACTTGCTGTCCAATTAGAATTTTTGAACAAAAAACAAGCATTATCATTAAGAATGATTTCATCTAAAATAGCATTTCATGTAAAATTAAATAAATTCTACACCTTTCTTCACTATTCAAATAAAAATCGATTAATTAACCCAATTATCTCTATCTAACGAACGAAATTGAATAGCTTCAGCCAAATGATTCGATTTTATTTCCTCTGAAAAATCTAAATCAGCTATTGTCCTAGCTACTTTTAATATTCTATCGTAAGCCCTAGCTGACAATCCCATTTTTTCCATTGCTGATTTTAAAATAGTACTACCTGCTTCATCCAACTTACAAAAGAGCTGTATATCTTTACTACTCATTTGAGCATTTGAATGAACACCTAATTCGTTTTCATATCTTTTTTCTTGAAGTAATCTTGCATTGACAACGCGACTTCGAATCTCGCTACTCCCCTCTTCTGGTTGATCATTTGCTAGTTCATTATAGGAAACTGGCGTTACTTCAACATGTAAATCAATTCGATCCAATAATGGCCCTGAAATTTTATTTAAATATTTTTGGACAGTTCCCGGTCCACAAACACATTCTTTCTCCGGATGATTATGATACCCACAAGGACAAGGATTCATTGCAGCAATCAACATAAAACCCGCAGGATAATCTACAGTAAACTTTGCTCGCGATATCGTTACAACTCGATCTTCCAAAGGCTGCCTCATTACCTCTAATACAACTCTCTGATATTCTGGCAATTCATCTAAAAACAAAACACCATTATGTGCCAATGATATTTCTCCTGGTTGAGGAAACCCTCCACCTCCAACAAGTGCTACGCTCGAAATTGTATGATGCGGTTTTCTGAATGGTCGCTGAATAACCAAACCTTTTTCTTTATTGATTTTACCTGCAACACTATGAATTTTTGTAGTTTCAAGAGATTCTTCTAGCGACATTGGTGGTAAAATAGTCGATAATCTTTTGGCTAACATAGATTTACCAGCACCAGGAGGTCCTATCAAAATAACATTATGTCCCCCAGAAGCCGCTATCTCAAATGCTCGCTTAATGGCTTTTTGCCCTTTAACATCCTTAAAATCAACATCAAATTCATTTAACTTTTGTTTAAATGCTTCTTCTAAATCAACTCTTACAGGTTCAAATTTTTGTTTACCGTTAAAGAATTGAATTACTTCGCTTAAATTTTTCATTCCGTAAATATCAATACCTTCAACAACAGCTGCCTCTAATGCATTTGCGATTGGTAGAATCACACCTTTGAATCCTTCTTTTTTAGCTTGTAAAACAACAGGTAAAATGCCTTTCATCGGATTTAAAGTTCCATCTAGTGACATTTCTCCTAATAAGATATAATCTTCCAACTGACTCGCTAAAACTTGATCACTCGATGCTAAAATCCCAATTGCGATTGGTAAATCAAACGTTGAACCTTCTTTCCGAATATCAGCTGGAGCCATATTCACTGTAATTTCTTTACCCGGAAATTTTAAATCATTGTTTTTAAATGCTGCTTTGATTCGTTGCTGACTTTCTCTGACAGCATTGTCTGGTAATCCGACAAGAAAAAAATTGACACCTTGCCCAAGATTTACTTCAATTGTAATGGTGGTTGCTTCAATGCCGAAAACGGCACTTCCATAGGTTTTTACTAACATTTTTAAATTCAATTAATGGTTACGTTACTTAAATTTAAGAAAAAAGGTCATTTAAAACAATATGTCATTTATATTTTTTTAAGAAATCTATAGATCCAAGTCAATTCTTTTTAAAATTGCTTAAATAAATTTATATTTATTATAATCCAAAGATAAATCAATTTAAAATGCATCTATATTAAACAACAAAGCCGAAGAAAAAATTTCTTCGGCTTTGTTGTAATAAAAAATTAAATCATATTAAAAGTAGTAAGAAACTTGAAGCCTTACTCCTCTGTACATACTAACTAATGATTTTGAAACTTTGATTTCAGTATATTGATTTGAATCATATGTAGAGAATGTCTCAGTTTTAGAAACACCCGCAATACTAGATTCAGATAAAACATTTTGTTTTCCGAAACCTGAGTTATAATCAACCCCAAATGCTAATAATTCTGCACCAAAAGACCATCTGTTGAATTGTAAATTAATACCTCCGTATAAATCTCCACCTATACCAAAAGTTTTTGTAGTAGTTTCTACATTAAAATAATCCCCAGTACTGTTTGATTGATTATTGATCTCTTTAACTGGTGTAAAACCTAAAGACAATGAAGTTCCAGCATAAAAGTCAACATCCATTTTTTTATACCTTATAATAGAAAAATGGTGATCAAAACATCCTCTTAAATAAGTACCTTGTCCTCTACTTAAATATTTTTTTGTAGGTAATAAATCCATAGTAGCAGATGTATCTATAGTTCCAGAAGCACTTTGAGAAATTCTTTTATAAAATAGACCAATCCCTACAACATTTTTATCTGAAATATATCTTTTTACATTAGGTGTTAATTGTTCCGTTAATCTATGTTTAGTGTCAACATCAATAGTCACACCATTTATCAGCTCTATATTATCTGTTGGAGCATCAATTGGAACAAATGTCATTAAACTAACAACTTTTGTTCCTGCTTTTCTAGTTCTTAAATCTTTCCATGGACGATTATTAATAATATCCAAATTATAATTAGAATTTTTTTGAAAATCTCCATATTCTGTTTGTCCAAATACATCATTTTGAAATGATAATATAATAGATGTAACAACAAATAAGTTTAATATTTTTTTCATGTTTTAGTGTTTTAATTTTTGATTATTTAGTTAAAAAAAATTTTTTTGATTCTGTTTTTTTTTTAAATGTACCATCGAAATTTAATGGTAATAATAAATTATCAATTGCATCATAATCTTTACCTGAG
>CALPRR020000030.1 GCA_943326025.2 Candidatus Kuenenia stuttgartensis
ATATATGTGCATGTAGCCAAAAAATTACAGTACTATTTTCTCAAATAAATAACTGCTGTCATTATAAATTGCTGAAATTTCAACCACTGATCCAATTACTATTATACCTGGACCAGAATTTTTATTTGCTTCAGCTATTTCAGAAATCGAATCAATTGTTCCAACAACCGTTGATTGAGAAGGCAATGAACCGTTATAAATAATTGCGATTGCTTCGTTCTCTTTTCCGTATTTTTTATAAATCTCAACTATTTCGTTCAATTTAGAAATCCCCATTAATATTACGACTGTCCCAGATGATTTTGTCGCTACTTTGATTTCTGGATTTAATTCACCATTTGATAAAGTTCCAGATAATACAAAGAAACTATTACTAACTCCTCTATGAGTTACTGGAATCCCAGCTAAAGCAGGCACTGAAATTGAACTTGATATTCCTGGAATTACTTCTGTTTCAATCCCAAAAGCTTCAACGTAGTGTAATTCTTCAGAGCCTCTTCCAAAAACGAACGAATCTCCACCTTTTAATCGAACAACATTTCCACTTAAAAAAGCCTTGTCCACAATTAATCGATTGATTTCTTCTTGAGAATATGCTTTAAACCCTCTTCTTTTTCCTACAAAAATCTTTTCTGCGTTTGGCGCTTCATTTAACAACTCTTCATTTACTAAAGCATCATACAATATTACATCTGCTTTTTGAATTGCTTTCAAACCTTTTATCGTTAACAATTCAATGTCACCAGGACCAGCACCAACCAACGTAACTTTCGGATTATTTTGTCTATTTGTACTCATTTTAATTCTTTTTATTTATAAAAACTAATCTTATATAGTTCTGTATATGTTATTATTAATTATTTTATTTCGCAATTTTAAACCATTTTAAAAACCTAGAATGATTTTTATGCTTTTTCGTTTTCAACAATTGTTAATAAAGTTGAACGGTATTTTATGGCCTCATTTAACAGGTTTTGCATTCGTTTATTATAATCAAGTGCAAAGACTTCTGAAGGTTCATTTTTATTGATTTGTAGGATAAAATCTGTAAAGTTTTCATATCCCTCAAATTGAAATTGATTTTCAAAGTTTTTATCAAAATCAGAAATAATTCCTGACTGTGTATTACAATGAACCTTTGCTTGAAGCAACAATCCTTTAGCTGTATGAATTCCAGAAGCATATGATTGATAAATTGCATCAGCAAATCGTCCTTCACTTAAAGAAGTTTTAGCTGCATCCAATTTTTCTTCTGCATCATAAAACAAGGTTGAAACTAAATCAATTAATACCCCAGCACATTCTCCAACTCCAATTTCTGTCTTGAATTGCTCTGTTTGTCCCCAATCGATAAAATCTTCTGGTTTTAATGTTGTTGTATCAGCCAAAGGTTTTAATAAATCATAGAAATACTTATTTCCTTGTCGGTCATAATATTCATTAAACAATTCATCTCCTAGTTGGTTTTCTGAATAATCATTCAATAAATAACGAATGATATCTAAAACTCTTTTACTTGGGATTTTAATTACTTTTTCAGCGATTCTTCCAAATCCATTTCCAAGTTTACCTCCACCTAATAATACTTGTAAAGCAGGAACTGTTAATCCATTTACCTTTTGAGAACTACCATGAAATCCAATGTGTGCTAAACCATGCTGACCACATGAATTCATACAACCACTTATTTTTATTTTAATCTCTTGATTATAAATAAATTCAGGGTATTCATCTTGAATTAATTGTTCAATCACTTTTGCAACATGAGTTGAGTCTGAAATCCCCAAATTACACGTATCTGTTCCAGGACAAGCTGTAACATCAGCCACACTATTATAACCAGATTTATGTAAATTAATTTCTTTTAATCCATCATAAACAGCTTTCAAATTCTCTGGTAAGATATACTTTAACAAAACACTTTGATCAATTGTAAACCTTGCTTCGTCTGATGTATATTTTTCTATAATTAAAGCTAATTTTCTTGCTTGTTCAGTTGTGAAATTTCCAATCAATACTTTTACGAAAGCAGCAAAATATCCAGCTTGTTTTTGTTCAACTACATTTGTTTCAACCCATTTTTTGAAATCAGCATCTTCAATGTCATTCAAAACTTCTTCTTTTGAAAGAATAAACTTTGGAGCTTCATTAAATTCACCTTGTGGAATCAAAACGAAATCTTCAGCTTGGTATTGAATCGCTTTTCTTTCAGCTTCTACTAAACTCAAAAACTCTTCAATTCCTACTTTAGCAATTAAATATTTTATTCTTGCTTTATGTCTTGAATTACGCTCTCCATGTCTATCAAAAACTCTAACTGCAGCTTCCAAGAATGAAATTAATTCTTCTTCAGGTAAAAACTCATATCCAACTTTCGCTAAAAATGGCTGAGCTCCTAATCCACCACCAATCAAAACTTTAAAACCTTTTACCTCAACTCCTGATTTAGTTTCGACTTTAGGAATAAATCCAAAATCATGTATAAATGTAAATGCATCATCTAAATCATTTGAACTAAAAGCAATCTTAATTTTTCGACCTAATTCTTGTCCAAATGGTTTTCTTAAAAAGTATCTAAAAACTAAATCAGCGTATGGTGCAACATCAAACGGTTCATTTTTATCGATACCTGCTAATGGACTTGCTGTTACATTTCTTACAGTATTTCCACACGCTTCTCTTAATGTTACATCACTTTTTTCCAACTCAGCCCATAATTGAGGTGTTCGATCTAAACTCACATAATGTATTTGAATATCTTGTCGCGTTGTGATATGTAAATTACCTGTACTATATTCATCTGAAACATCACATATCCTTCTTAACTGATCTGCAGAAACTCTACCAAATGGAAGTTTAATACGAATCATTTGAACACCTTGCTGACGTTGTCCATAAACTCCTCTAGCTAAACGTAAAGCTTTGAACTTATCTTCATTCAATTCTCCACTTTTATAAGCTGCAATTTTCTCTCCTAATTCAATAATATCTTTTTGAACTAATGGGTTTTCTAATTCTGATAAAAAGCTTTCCATTTGATATTTTATTTAATTTGTTATTTCTTTATTTACTGTCAAAAAAAAAATCCTTCGTTTTGTAGAAGGATTTTTGATTATTTATTTGCAAAAGCAACCAATCATCCTTCAAGAATGTTACAACACATCATCATGTTAAATAGTTTAATTGCTTTCATTTTACGTTATCTTATTTCCTTAAAACGAGACAAATTTATGGACAGATTTCCATATAAACAAACGTTTTTGAATATTTTATATTAATTCTATCGATTTAGTAGATTACAACCCAACATTTATACGGGTTTCAGGTTATAAAAAAATTTAAAGAAAATTATTTAATAATGTCAAAACGGTAAATTTCAACAGGAATTGACATGAAAAATGAACTAAAATCAAACTTCATTTCATTTTTTAAAGCAACATTTTTGGATGGAAAATTGTCAACATGAATGATTGAAATGATTGAATTTGCCAATTGATTTGAAATTGCCCAATTTTTAAAATGTTTTGCTATTTCTGTAGCAAATCCATTCCCCCATTTATTAGGTAGTAGAGAATAGGAAATCTCAAATTCAATTTTTCCATCTAAATCCCTAGGAATTATACCTCCTACTCCAATTAGTGTATTTGATTCTTGATCAATAACAGCTAATTGACCAAACTCATTTAATTCATAACGCTCAATTTGACGTGTAATCCAATTATTAGCCTTTTGAAAATTAGTCAATTCAGAATTTACAGGACCTAGAAATTGTTCACGATCATTATTTTCGAAAAATCGACTCCATAGCTCAACATCATTTAATGTTAATCTTCTAAAAGAAAGCCTCTCAGAAGCATCTTGTTCATAATAACTTAAGGTAGATTTCATAATATATTTTGGATTGATTAAACATTGACTAATCACTATTGACTAATAACAAAATTTAGTATTTACAAAAAATATACATCCAAATAACCCTTGCGAATCGAAAGTTGAAAAAACTAAATAGACTTAAAACTAGAAACATTGCAATGAAAATGATACTTAAGGGTGCGTTAAACATAGCTAAAATTAAATAAGCTATAATCAATTCCAAGACAGCTAAACCATAACTCACATATAATGCACCAATAAAATAGCCAGGCTCTTTTTCAAAAGTAACTCCGCATGAAGGACATTTTTCATGCATTTTAGGAGAACGAAAAGTAAAAACATTCCCTTTTTCAGAAAAAATAGCTCCTTTTTCACATTTAGGGCATTTTTCATTTAAAATACTATTGAATTTACTCGCCATACAATCTCGTTTGTTATACAAATGTGGTGTTTTAGTTTTAATAATTCCCCATTTACCAAAAGAAAAGTATACTTTTGTATCAAATAAAAAAGAACATGACGAATAACGATGTATTAAAGAAACTAAGAGTAGCACTTCAATTAAGAAATGACGAAATCATTGAGATTTTAAAATTGGTTGAATTTAAAGCTACTGAAAGTGAAATAGGTGCATTATTCAGAAGTGAAGATCATCCAAAATATAAAAATTGCGGCGATCAATTTTTACGTAACTTCCTGAATGGATTAGTTATACACATGAGAGGAACGAAAGAAAATCCAAAACCAAAAGTAATTGATTCATTTGATAAAAAATAGCAATGCTGATTGCTTTACCAAATTTTGATAAAGCAATCAGATCTTTATATTAAATACTAAACTCATACGTTGCCACCTCCTCTTTTCCTGATTTTAGTTTCAACACATAACCTCCCCTATCCCAACCTTTCACATTAACATTGAAACCAAATTTTGTTTTTCCAGCCAAAACTGAAAATGACAAAGGCAATTTATCTTTTAATTTTCCTTCTTTCGTATAGACTTCTTGAGAAATTATAGCTGCTTGTTCCATTTTGAATTCTAAATCACCTTTGATATTGTATGGATAAGTACTGATTCTTCCGTCTGAATCTACTCTTGTATAAGTCGCACAACTATAATCTACTACTGGTTGTTTCGTAGCTTTAAAAAGATATTTTCGCAATTGCTTCAACTCTTCCGAATCAGATGAAATATTCGAAACTGGACTATTATCACTTATAGCCCAAACGATATCTTGAAACGTATGATTTGGAATCTTTTTACCTTTCATTTGAACAAATAATGAATCGAATTTTGGCATTTTATTTTTTCCAAAAGTGAATACACGATTTTTCATTGGTGAACGATCACTATGCTCACAACAATAGCCACTTATCTTAGATTCAATTTCCTGACCTGGATTCAGCATTACGTATTGATCCTCCATACTTATTAATGTTTGTTCACCATTATCAGCAGGATAAAACAATGAACCTTGAGGAACATTTACCTTCATTGCAGAAACAGATATATTTTTTAATTTCAATAAAATACAAGCACCTGCATGTCCGCCTACAGATTTAGCAGATGATTTAATTTGTCCAGAAGAAATTGCAGCATGAAAATCTACTAAACGAACAGAAGTGTTTTGATTGCTTGAATGAAAGGAGAAACCAACCATTGAAGAAAAAAACAAACACTTAATTGGAGAGAAATAAGGAATTGTTTTCATAGTTCTGATTTTCAAGTATAATGTAATAAAAACTTAATTGTTACAACTTTAAATTTGAAAGAGAGACAAATCATCAATAAAAGTGAGTAATTATTGATATTTTATTTAATTTTGTATCGATTATGATACAGTATAAAAAAGTTGCGTTTTACACGTTAGGTTGTAAATTAAATTTCTCAGAAACATCGACTATCTCTCGTTTATTCGAGGATGCTGGTTTTGCTAAAGTAGAATTTGAAGAACATCCTGATATTTATGTAATTAACACATGTTCTGTAACAGAAAATGCAGATAAAAAATGCAAGCAACTTGTAAAAAAAGCCTTATCAATTAATCCAAATGCATTCATTGCAATCATTGGTTGTTTTGCACAATTAAAACCAGTAGAAATCAGTAAAATTCCTGGAGTCGATTTGGTTTTAGGCGCAAATGAAAAATTCAACATCATCGAACACCTCGACAAAGTTGAATCTAAAAATGAGATTGCAAAAGTTGAATTTGAAAACATTAAAAACACCAAAGAATTTGTTCCTGCATTTTCATATGGTGATCGAACGCGCTCTTTCTTAAAAGTTCAAGACGGTTGTGATTATTTCTGTACATTTTGTACGATTCCATTAGCTAGAGGGGTAAGTAGAAATGCTTCTATCGATTCAACAGTAAATGAAGCTAAAAAAATTGCAGAAACAGATATAAAAGAAGTTGTATTAACAGGTGTAAACATTGGAGATTTTGGACAAGGAAGCGATGAAAATTTCTTCGAATTAGTTAAAAAACTAGATCAAGTAAATGGAATCGATCGATTTAGAATATCTTCTATTGAACCAAATTTATTGAGCAATGAAATTATTCAATTTACTTTAGCAGAATCAAATAGATTTGTACCTCATTTTCATATTCCTCTTCAATCTGGAAGTAATCGTTTATTACAAGCAATGAGACGTAAATATTTACGCGAATTGTATGCTGAACGTGTCGAACAAATAAAATCTATCAATCCTGACTGTTGTATCGGTGTTGACGTCATCGTTGGTTTCCCTGGTGAAACAGATGAAGAATTTATGGAAACAATGGATTTTTTAAAAGAAATCGATATTTCTTATTTACATGTTTTCACTTATTCTGAAAGAGCCAACACGACTGCTGTGAAATTAGGCGAAGCTGTTCCAATGAACGTTCGAAGAGAAAGAAGTAAAATGCTACATATCTTATCAGACAAGAAAAAAAGAGCGTTCTACGAACAAAATGTAGGTCAAACAAAAACTGTTTTATTCGAACATGAAGAAGACAATGGGATGATGTTTGGATTTACAGAAAACTATGTAAAAGTTAAAGTTCCTTTCGATGCTTCCTTATCAAACACTTTTAAGAAAGTTCAACTGACAGAAATCGATCGTGATGGTTTGATGAAATGTGAAATACTTCAAGATATTCAAGTATAACTTTCATTTTTAGATCAATATACTGCATCTCTTTTAATCTTATTGATAAAAAACAATTCTTAATGTAATCTAAGTCACTTTTTATTAGAATCTTTCCCTGTAATTTTGTTTCAGAAATAGATACTAATATTAAGATCATATGAAAGTAGAACAAATTTACACAGGATGTATCGCTCATGCGGCTTATTACATCGAGAACAATGGAGAAGCAGCTATTTTTGACCCGTTAAGAGAAGTAGAACCATACATTAACAGAGCGAACAAAGACAATGCAAAAGTAAAATACGTTTTTGAAACACATTTTCATGCCGACTTCGTAAGTGGACATTTGGATTTAGCAAGTAAAACTGGTGCTCAAATTGTTTATGGTCCAACGGCTAAACCAGGATTTGAAGCGATTGTTGCAGAAGATAATCAGTTGTTTAAAGTAGGAAATTATACTGTTAAGGTGATTCACACACCAGGTCATACGATGGAAAGTACAACGTATTTGTTAATAGATGAAAACGGAAAAGAACATGGAATTATTTCTGGAGACACTTTGTTTATTGGAGATGTAGGAAGACCAGATTTAGCTCAACATGTTATTGCTGATTTAACAGAAGATAAATTAGCAGGTTACTTATATGATTCTTTACACACGAAGATCATACCATTGAGTGATGATTTAATCGTTTATCCAAATCACGGTGCAGGAAGTGCATGTGGTAAGAAAATGAGCAAAGAAACAACTGATACACTTGGTAATCAAAAGAAAACGAATTACGCTCTGAATACAAGTTTATCAAAAGAAGATTTCAAGAAGGAATTATTGAGCGGATTGACGACACCTCCAGCCTATTTTCCGAAAAATGTTATCATGAATATTACAGGTTATGATAGTTTGGATACTGTATTAAAAAGAGGTTTAACACCTTTATCAGTAACAGAATTTGAAAAAACAATTAAAAATGATTCAGTTTTAATTTTAGACTGTAGAAGAGCAGAAGAATTTGCAAATGGTTTTATTCCAGATAGTTTAAACATCGGATTGGAAAGTAATTTTGCAATGTGGGTTGGAGAATTGGTTTCAGATATCAAACAAAAAATCGTTTTGGTTTGTCCAGAAGGAAAAGAAGAAGAAGCTATCATTCGTTTGGCTAGAGTTGGTTATGATCATGCAATTGGATATTTAAGTGGAGGTTTTGAAGCTTGGAAATCAGCTAGTCGACCTTATGAAACTTCAGAGCGAATCAGCGCTAAATCATTTGCAGAACAATTCGATAACGGAAATTCAATTGTAATTGATGTTCGTAAAGTAAGTGAATTTGAATCAGAACATGTTGAGAATGCGATTAATATACCATTAAATCAATTAGAGAAAAACATTCGTGAAATACCTTCGAAACAGTTTTATTTGCATTGTGCAGGTGGTTATAGAAGTATGATTGCAGCTTCAATACTAAAGAAATATGGCATAGAAAACTTCGTTGATGTAGAAGGTGGATTTGCTGAAATTCAAAAGACATCAGTTCCTGTTACGGAATATGTTTGTCCTTCAACGTTGTTGTAATTCATGTGTTTAAGAAAAAAATCCCCATAACTAATAATTACGGGGATTTATATTTCCTTTTACATTGATGCTGTAACAATAACCAAAATCATTATTAGAAAATACATCGACAGAATAACAATAGCAAAAATACCTAAAAATTTATAGTGTGATTTTAAATATTCAAACCCTTCATTTAATGATAATTGATTATTTAAATGAATTCCTTTTTTAATATTTGACGCAAATTTTCCTAAATAATAAACTGGAAAAAAGTATAATACAATCATTAATAAATAAAGGATTGTCATAATACCAAATGGCATTATAGATACATTTCCATTAGGTCTTGATTGAAATCTATTCCCTAAATATAACATTGATAAAACTGCAATCCCCATAAATCCTAAACCGATGTACCCTAAGATTGCTAAAAATTTAGCCCAATTTGCTGTTTCAGATAAATAACCTTTTATTTCATTATCAATGATTAAAGATTTATTTGACTCTAAGTTCTCTTCTAAAATATCCATTTTTTTGATTTTGATTGAAGTGTTAAATTTAGAAAAAAAAACTAAAAATGAGTCTCAATAATACTAAATTGAAAGAAGCTGCATTTTTTACTCCTAGTGGAGGGAATAAGGATGAAAATTATAATGTTTTAGAAAACTCAATCAGCTTTAAACCGAAGTTTTCCCATGAATTTTCTGCTTTTTCAAGTGCTATATTTGCTGCGAAAACAGATTTGTGGTTTTTATCGAAATATTCTTTAATTGTTATTGCTATTTCACTTGAATCTGCATTTTCAACAATTAAACCTGTTTTTTCATGGTGAATTGTTTCTTTCAAACCGCCGACATTTGTTGCAATGATAGGTAAATTATAGTGGTTTGAAATAGAAGTTATTCCAGATTGAGTTGCTGATTTATATGGAAGTACACAAACGTCCGAAGCAGAGAAATAGACTGCTACATCATCGTCACCAATGTATTTATTGAAAAGAGCAATTCTATTTTTTGCTTTAGATTGATCAATCAATAATTGATATTTATCAAAAGAACCGTATACTTCGCCAGCTATTAATAATTGGTATGAGTCATCTAATTCATCCAATGCTTGTATTAACAAATCCAAACCTTTGTAATCTCTTATAAATCCGAAAAAAAGAATCGTTTTTTTAGAAGAATCTAAACCTAATTGTTTTTGCGCTTTTTCCTGATTAATCGGAGCTGGAAAATGATCATATACCGGATGATTGACTCTCAAGTATTTAGCTTCAGGTTTAATCGATAATAAATCGTTTAAAACAGCGTCTGACATGACGATAAAACCATCATTATTATTTAAAAAATATCGATTACAAAATCCATCGAAGAATCTTTTTTCATGTGGAATTACATTGTCTAAAATGCTAATCCTTTTTGCTTTACCTTTTAATCTTTTGCAAACATAACCCAATGAAGGACCGAAAAAGGTCATCCAATATTTTGTTATGATAATATCAGGTTCAAATTGTTTTACTTTTCTAGCAGATGAAATATAAGTCAATGGATTGATAGAATCTAGAACTCTGATCGCTGGAATTTCATCTACTTTATCCTCTGGTGTCACAAATTGTGTTTCACCTGGGAATAAAAACTCAGGATATTGACGTTTGAACGTAAAAGCCTTAACGGTATTTTCTTTTTCTAATGCTCTATATAATAATGCATTAAATTGAGCAATACCACCACGAAAAGGGAAAAATGTTGAAAGAAAAGCAATTTTCATTTTAAATATCGAGTGTTAGAATTGCTTTAACAAAATCAGAAGGATGAATATCGTGCATACATGAATTACCTCTCACACATGTGTTTCCGAAGTAACATTCACATGGTTTTGGTGGTTCAACGATTAAACCTCTTCCGTATAATTCAAACTCATGTTTGTTGAAAATCGTGTTACAAAGTACCATTTTCTTTTTCAAGGCTGTTGCAATGTGCATCATCATCGAAACTTGAGTAATGATGAAATCACATGAATTAGTTATCGCCATAAATTCTTCCAATGAAAAATGACCTGGGTAATGACAACTGGTTGCTTTAGCCATTCGATCATTTTTCTCATGTTCTAACTCACCACCAAGGAAAACAGGGAAATAACCACGATTTTTTAATTCTAAAGCTAACACTTCCCAATTGTGATCTGACCAAAGACGTGTATTCCATCTTGGGCCACAACCAGTGTTTAATCCAATGATTTTTTTATCGTTAGCTAAAGCTTTAAAACGAATAGACCATTCTTCAGATAATGAAGTGTTTAAGTTGATTAAGTATTCTTCTTTTTTAAAGTCAAAATGACAAATTTCAAAAATTTCTTCTAAGTAACTTTTAGTGTTTTCTTTAGATAATCCATCAAAAAAACCTGTTAACAATTTATGTTCAGCCTTAGGTGTTGCGGCTGCAATATGATTATCATTCCAGATATATCCATATTTTATTTTAGCATCCACATTTGCTAAAAGCATACAAGCTTCATTGTCTTTATCTAAATTGATTGCAATATCATATTTTGTGTTTTGAACGGTATAAACGTTCGTAAAGTCCCATTTATATATTATTTCTATGTCTGAAGAAGGCAAAACAGCTGGACTATGTGTTAACCATGTAAAATGAACTGAAGGATATTCTTTTCTAAAGCGTTCGATTAATGGAGTTGTTCTGATAACATCACCAAGTGCTCCTAATTTTATGATTAAAATACGTGTTTCAATTTGCTGGTAATGAGAACAGTTGTTGCAAGTAACATTTTCTTTTTTATTTGGTAAACAAGGAATTCCTGTTCTAAAATACTTGCAATCATACTTAACTTCGTTCAATGTCATTTTAATTCAATTTAGAGGCAAGAATTACTGAAATCCGTAGCCAATGCATTTGTAATAAATTTCAGTTCCTTTTTCAACTGCTAATGTATCAAAATTATTAATTCTAAGGTCTTTATAATATTTATAAATCAATCCCACATTTTTAGAATAAACTTCAAATTTTCGTTTGCAATCTACTAACGTGTAATAACTCTCTTGATCCACTGTTAAAGTTGAATCATATTGAACAGAATTCAAAAAATATGGTTGATGAACTGATGTATATTCACATTCTAATTCATCATTTTGATTAAATGCATTCATGTTCCATTTTTTATTTAATACAGGAGCATAAACTAATTTGATTAGTCGTTGATTTTCTTCAACTAATTCAGCTTTATAATTTTCAATAATTGCAGTCCACAAATCAGATTGTAACCAAATACCATTGGTGCTATCTCTTTTAAAACGAACAAATTCTCTAGCTGTTCTTCCATCATTATCGATGTATTCTTGACCAATCCACGTTTTTAATTGATAATTAATCGTATCATGTTGAACAGCAGCATCAATATCATGGTAAATTTCAATTACATTATAAGTTACATATCTACCTTGTAAAAGGCCAAAATATTCGTAATGCATTTTTATTGATTCGTTTTTATCTTTTTTACAAGACTGAAAAAAGCCAACTACTATCAATAGGATTAAAATATATTTTCGATATGCGAATTGAAATTTCATTAAGCTAATATACAAATAATTTGAATGAAGACTTAAGATTAATCATTTGGATTTATCCCTTTTGCTTTCATCATTTTCATTTTAGCTTCCAATGCTTTTCCTTCTAAAGGTTCACCGTGATAATAATATTTTTTTGCTGTTTCATTTCCATCTTCGTTATATGAAAAGAACCATCCATGATATTCACCTAATTTAAAACGTTGTTCTAACATTTTTTTACCATTCGGATAATACGAAATCCAAACACCTTCTTTCTTGTTGTTTTTATAAGAGCCTTTATTTTTAACCGTACCCCCATCAAAGTATTCGATTTGTTCTCCATCTAATTTTCCATTTAAATAATTAGATCTAGAACAAATACGTTCTGAACGATCACTAGGATCTTCTGAAATATAATAGATAATTCGTTCGCCATTTAATAAATCTGCTTTATACGTTTCTGAAAAAGTTTTTCTCCCTGATGGACCAAAACTCAACCAAATACTGTCTTTTTTCATATCACGGTATATTCCTTTACTCATAATCATACCACTTTCATGATAAAATTCAGCTTTTGATCTATTTGACTTTGAATCATGAACTATAATAGCTTGAATTTTATTTGATGGATAATAATATTGAAAAGTTCCAACAGGTTTATCATCTTTGAATTGACCTTTGTAATGAAGGACTTTAGAACGGGGGTATGTTTTTTCCCAAACACCCTGCTTTTTACCCTTTTCATCAACCTTGTTAATTTGTGCATTAATAAATGGTGAAATCACCATTAACATCATAAATAATTTATTTCTCATAACTTTATTAATTCTGAAAATTCTTTTAAACTTAAACAAGTCAGATCTGCTTCAACTCCGATTGGTTCAACAGTTTTAATTCTTACAGTTTTCATTCCAAGATTCTTGCCAAATTTAATATCTGAATCCGTATCTCCAACCATAATCGATTTTGAAAAGTCAATTGAAGGAAATTCTTCTTTTGCTTTCAAAGCCATTATTGGTTTTGGTTTACGAGTAGAAAATTCATCTGACTTTAATTCTGGTGCATAGTAAGATTTTGTAATTTTTCCGTTCGCTTTTAAAACTTCACCTTCCATATAACTGTGAACATCTAAAAGGTTACGTTCTTTCATTATACCCTTTGCAATTCCTTGTTGATTTGTAACAATAAAAATATTCGAAAAAAGACTATTAAAATCTGAAAATGCTTCTAAAACACCATCTAAAAATTTAAATTCTTCAACACTAGTAACATAACCACCCATAATACGATGATTAATTACACCATCTCTATCTAAGAACAATGTCCAAGATGAATCAACATTCCAATCTAAAGCCATTAATCAATGATTTTTTCAATCAAATAATGATTTCTTGTCGAAGAATTTCTACCAGATAATTCAGCTAAAAAACCTGCTAAAAAGAATTGAACTCCCATAATCATAGCTGCTAAAGCAATGTAAAATTCTGTACGTTGAGAAATTAATTTACCTGATTGATTAATAAATAATTTACCAATTCCTAAATAAGCTGCAAAACCAAATCCAACGATGAACATCAATGTACCAATAGCTCCAAAAAAATGCATTGGTTTTTTACCAAATTTCCCCATAAAAACAACTGAAAGTAGATCTAAAGGTCCATTTAAGAAACGATTTAACCCAAATTTTGTTGTTCCATATTTACGAGATTGGTGCTGAACTACCTTCTCTCCTATCTTAGAAAACCCTGCAAACTTAGCCAATGGCGGAATATAACGGTGCATATCACCATATAATTCGATACTTTTTACAACTTCATTTTTGTAAGCTTTTAAACCACAATTAAAATCATGTAAATAAATTCCTGTCAATCTTCTAGCTGCCCAGTTATATAATTTAGTAGGGATTGTTTTGGTGATTGGATCATAGCGCTTTTTCTTCCAACCAGAAACAACATCAAAATCATCTTCGATAATCATTTGATACAATCCAGGAATTTCATCAGGAGAATCTTGTAAATCAGCATCCATAGTTATAACAACCTGGCCTTGAACAGCTTCAAATCCTTTTTGTAAAGCTGCTGATTTACCATAATTTCGTTGAAATTTGATACCCTTTACCTCAGGATTTTGTTCTTTCAAATTTTCTACAACTTTCCATGAACCATCTTTGCTTCCATCATCTACAAACATTACTTCGTAAGATAAATTATTTTCTGTCATTACCTTTTTGATCCAAGAAAATAATTCAGGTAACGATTCAACTTCATTGTAAAGAGGAACGACAATCGATATGTTATATTTAAAGTCCAATTTTGCTTCTTTTATAGAATGTTTACAAATATAAAAAAAGAATAGTTGTCTCGATTTCATTTACATTTAAAAAGCTAACATGTTAATGTTAAATTTTGAATTATGAATTTTCGATTTTGGATTTTTAATTGTTGGTATTTAATCAAAGGACAAATGTTTAAATTTTAGATTTTAGAACATTTCAATTTTGGTCGAAATTTCATATATTTGTACGTCTTATAAATTATACTATGGCAAAACAAACCGTTAAAGAATTAGAAACTTCTGTTGATTTTGAAACATTTAAATCAGAAGTTTTATCAGATTTTCGTTTAGCTTGTGTTTCGAGAGAAGCATCATTACTTGGTAGAAGAGAAGTTTTGACCGGTAAAGCAAAATTCGGGATTTTTGGCGATGGTAAAGAATTAGCACAAATTGCTTTAGCGAAACAATTTCAATTAGGAGATTTCAGATCAGGATATTACAGAGATCAAACATTCATGATGGCGATTGATCAATTAACTGTTCAACAATATTTTGCAGGATTGTACGCTCATACTGACGTAGAAAAAGAACCACTTTCTGCAGGTCGTCAAATGGGTGGACATTATTCAACTCGAAATTTAGATGAAAAAGGTGAATGGAAAAATTTAATGGAGCAGCGAAATAGCTCTTCAGATATCTCTCCAACAGCTGGACAAATGCCTCGTTTACTTGGTTTAGCTCAAGCTTCTAAAGTTTATAGAAATAACCCTGCACTTTCAGAGTTAGAAGAATTTAAAAAATTCACAAACGGAGGAAACGAAGTTGCATTCGGAACAATTGGTGATGCTTCAACTTCTGAAGGTCCTTTTTGGGAAACTATTAATGCAGCTGGTGTTTTACAAGTTCCGATGGTTATGTCAGTTTGGGACGATGGTTATGGTATCTCTGTTCCTCGTCATCACCAAACTACAAAAGATAGTATTTCTGAAGCACTTTCAGGAATGCAACGAACTAAAGATAAACCTGGTTATGAAATTTTCTTGACAAAAGGTTGGGATTATGTTCACATGTGTGAGACATATGAAAAAGCAGTTAAAATTGCGAGAGAACAACATATTCCAGTTTTAGTTCATGTGAAAGAAGTAAATCAACCACAAGGTCACTCTACTTCTGGTTCTCACGAGCGTTACAAAACAGAAGAACGTTTAAAATGGGAAATTGAATTTGATTGTATCAATAAATTCAAAGAATGGATTTTAAATTTCAATGCAGATGGATTAACGATTGCTTCTCTTGATGAAATTGAAGAAATTCAAAAAGAAGCAAAAACATATGTAAGAGATCAAAAAAGTGCTGCTTGGAAAGATTACAGTGATGCAATTAAAACTGATTTAAATACAGCTTTATCTTTATTGAAAGCTGTTGCTGCTGAAAGTTCAAATGCAGTATTTATAAATTCTGAGATTGAAACGCTTGAAAGAGCAATGGAACCAATTCGAAAGGATATTTTAAATTCATGTAGAAAAGTATTAAAAATAATTCGTACAGAAAAAATTCCTACTAAAATTGCTTTATCTGCTTGGATTAAACAACAAATTGAAACAAATTTTGAGCGATACAGTTCACACTTATACTCACAATCAGCTAGAGCAGCATTAGCTATTGAACCAATTGCTCCTAAATATGAAGATGCTCCAGTTATGGAAGATGGTCGAATTATTTTGAGAGAGAATTACCGTAAACTTTTTGATAAATATCCTCAAGCATTAATTTTCGGTGAAGATGCTGGGAAAATTGGTGGTGTAAATCAATCTTTAGAAGGCCTACAAGATCAGTTTGGTGAATTGAGAATATCAGACACAGGGATTCGTGAATGTACGATTATTGGTCAAGGAATTGGCATGGCAATGAGAGGTTTACGCCCAATTGCAGAGATTCAATACCTAGATTATTTATTATATGCTGTACAAGTAATGTCTGATGATTTAGCAACTGTACAATACAGGACTAAAGGTGGACAAAAAGCACCTTTAATTATTAGTACTCGTGGACATCGTTTAGAAGGGATTTGGCATTCAGGAAGCCCGATGGGTATGATTGTTAATGCTTTAAGAGGTATTTACGTTTGTACACCTAGAAATATGACAAAAGCTGCTGGTTTCTATAATTTATTAATGGAATCTGATGATACAGCTTTAGTAATTGAACCATTGAATGGTTATAGAACGAAAGAACCAACTCCAACAAATATTGGTGAGTTTAAAATTCCTTTAGGTATCCCTGAAGTTGTTCGTCAAGGAACTGATTTAACAATTGTTTCATATGGTTCAACATTCAATTTATGTGAAGTAGCAGCAAAACAATTAGAGGAAGTTGGTATCTCAGTTGAATTGATTGACGTCCAAACTTTGATTCCATTTGACATCAATCATATGATTAAAGCATCACTTGAAAAAACAAATAGATTACTTATTGTAGATGAAGATGTTAGTAGTGGAGCAACAGCTTACATGTTAGATAAAATTTTAGTAGAACAAAAAGCATTTATTCATTTAGATTCTATTCCAGAAACATTAAGTTCAAAAGATCACAGACCTGCATATGGAACAGATGGTGATTATTTCTCAAAACCAAGTGTAGATGACATTTTCGAAAAAGCATATTCTATTTTAAATGAAGTAGATCCAAAAGCATACCCTTCACTTTATTAAAAATAAATATTTTAAATGTGGTTTAGAAATCTAAACCACATTTTTTTTAACATAATTTATTTCAATTTCAATAAATTTGATAAATAATTCCAGAATTTCTAATGATTCAACGATCAAAGTTGGCATTTGCCTTGTATAATTTATTTCATAGAAAACAATTGGCTCATAATGTTCCACTTTATCGTAAAATTGGCTTAAAAAAATACTACTTCTCACCTGTTTCTAGTCTCGATTTTATTAATCGCGATAGTTCTTTGTTGAAAAATGAAGTAATAAACAAACCTTTAACCGAAACTGCTTTTTACAATGAAACAGAAGCTAGTACAAAAGAGAATATTTTGCAATTTGAGGAAAATGGCTACATCATAATTAAAAATTATCTTTCTGAAAATCAAGTAAATGAAATAAATTCGTTAATTGATACTGGTTTAAAAAATCAAACGTTAAAATTTAAGAATCGAACTAAAATCATGTTTGCTATTCATAAAATTCCATTGTTGGAAAAATTTGGAATGGATACAAAATTAATAGCATTAATCTCTTCGTTAATGAATGGAAAGGCAAAATTATTCCAAAGCATTAATTTCATTCACGGTAGCGAACAAAAAACACATTCGGATAGTTTTCACATGACGACTTTTCCTTTAGGTGGATTAATTGGAGTTTGGATTGCTTTGGAAGATATC
>CALPRR020000031.1 GCA_943326025.2 Candidatus Kuenenia stuttgartensis
ATAATCTTCAAGATTTAAATCCTTCTAAAGCGAATGGTAAAAAATTAGGTACTCGTATAGTAAGAATGGAAGATGGTATCTTGTTACCACGTTACAGACTTCCAACTGAGGCTGAATGGGAATTTGCTTATTATGGTTTAGTAGGTAACTTATGTGAGGGAACTGAATTAGTTGAAGAAAGAAGATTATATCCTTGGGATGGTCACTGGGTTCGTAATGATGAAGAGCAATTTCAAGGTTCAATTCGTGCAAACTTTGTTCGTGGAACAGGGGATTACATGGGGGTTGCTGGAAACTTGAACGATCAAGCGGATGTAACAGCTCCAGTTGAATCTTATTGGCCAAATGATTATGGATTATACCATATGGCGGGTAACGTTTCTGAGTGGGTATTAGATGTTTATAGACCACTATCTTCTGAAGATTTTGATGAGTTTAGACCTTTCAGAGGAAATGTATTTAAAACAAAATTATTGAACAATGCAGGTTCTACAGAAATTAAAAATGCAACAGTACAATTTGATGTTCATGGAATGAAAGAATACTTAAATGAATTTGAAAGAGTTCGTTATCAAAGGGTTTCTGCTCAAAAACATGATCCAAATGATACTATAATTCCAGTTGGAATTTCTAAAAATGTTCAATCTAGAAATCCTGATGTTAAAGGACATGCTCCAGATCCTTTTTATGTTTCTCATGGAAATGTTAAAGATTCAGTTGAGTTGAAATTGTTAGCAAAAATCAATCATATTATAGATTTATCTATTATTGATAAAAACAACAAGCATGATAATGAAGCTGCAGCTAGAATTCAAGATGAATTATTTGATGGTATTTTTGCTGAAGAATTAAGAGTTGGTCCAAGTGGAGAAGAGTATGCTTTCGAAATCATCTCTATGTTGAGAGAAGGTTTTACAGCTTTCATCACTGATACTCCAGGTAAATTGAAATACAGAAATGTAACTGAAGAGGAAAATATTGGTCGTTTGAATTATAGAAAAGACGATTATATTGATTACTTAGATGGTGACATTGAAAGTTCAATTTATTACCAAAATGATGATATTAAAAACAAAATTAATCAGGCTAGTCGTGACCCTAATTTAATTATGTACCAAAGCCAACATGAAGAGTTCGGTTTAGATGGTCAACAAGTTAAACCAGGTGATAGAACTTCATGGCCAACAACATTGGTTTCTGATAAATCAAGAGTTTATAAAGGTGGTTCATGGAAAGATAGAGCTTATTGGTTAGTAGGTGGTTCTAGAAGATTCTTAGATGAAGATAAATCACTTTCAACTATTGGTTTCAGATGTTGTATGGATCGTTTAGGTAGCCCTATTGGTATGGGAGTTGCTAGAGATAGAAAAAGATAAAAAAATATTTTCTAAACTAAACCCGTTGAAAGACGGGTTTTTTTATGTTTAAAAATGGAGAAGTTATATAAATTATTTTACGAAACATCCGGAATTTGTTCAGATTCAAGAAAAATCACTAAGGATTGCTTATTTATTTGTCTAAAGGGTGAAAATTTCAATGGAAATGTTTTTGCTGAATCAGCAATAGAGAATGGTGCGAAATACGTTATCAGTGATGAGCAAAATTATTGTAATCAAAAGACTATTTTTTACGTTGATAATGCATTAATTTTTCTTCAAAAATTAGCAAATTATCACCGCAATCAATTTTCAATTCCGGTTATAGGTATAACAGGAAGTAATGGTAAAACAACTTCAAAAGAATTGATAAGTTGTGTTTTAGCAAAAAAATATAATGTTCTTTTTACAGAAGGGAATTTAAATAACCATATTGGAGTACCATTAACTTTGTTAAGATTGAAAGCTGAACATGAGATAGCAGTAATTGAAATGGGCGCAAATAAATTCTTTGATATTCAAGAATTAACTCAAATAGCAGAACCAACATTAGGAATTATAACCAATATTGGAAAAGCGCATTTAGAAGGGTTTAAAAATTTTGAAGGTGTATTAAAAACGAAAAAAGAATTATATGATTCGATTGAGAATACTAAAGGAAAAATCATTATAAACAATGATGATTCGATTTTAAAAAGCATATTACCTTCAGATATTAAATGTATTACTTACGGTGAGAAAAGTAATTCTGATATAGAAGGTGAATTGGTTAAAATGACTCCTTTTGTTGAGTTTAAATGGAAATCGAATGATTACAATTCTCCGGTAATTCCAACAAATCTAATTGGAAAATACAACTTTTATAATTTTTTAGCGGCCATTGCTTTTGGTGTTCAATTTGATATAGACCCTCAATTAATTAATAAAGCACTAGAGACATATAATCCAACAAATAATCGCTCTCAAGTAAAGGAAACAGCTAAAAACAAGTTAATTTTAGATTGTTATAATGCTAATCCGACAAGTATGAAATCAGCACTTGAAAGTTTTGCTCAAATTCCAACAAAAGAGAAAACTTTTATAATTGGTGATATGTTAGAATTAGGAGATGAATCAATAAAAGAGCACGAGAATATTATTGAATTGATAGATAAACTTAATTTAAAAGGATTTTATGTTGGTTCAATTTTTAAGACAATATTAAATGAAAATAATAATGCATTTGATACACGAGAAAATGCAGAAGTATACTTCAATGCAAATCAGTTTACAGATCAATTAATATTATTAAAAGGATCGAGAGGGATTGGTTTAGAAAAACTTGAAAGTTTATTTTAAAAAAAGGTGCCTGAGCGAAGTCGAAGGCACCTTTTTTAGTTTATTAAATCCTTGTGTTTATCCAAGAACTGCTAATTTCTCTTGAAGCATATTCTTTGGATTTGTGTTTTTTGATTGAATCCCAAATTTCAACCATTCCATGTTCTAAAGCTTCTCTTTCTTCTTCCATTGCAGAATACATTATTTTAGGATCTTCAAAATAATGTTTTACAAAATTAGTGTCAAAGTTTCCACTTACAAATGCTTCGTGCTTTAATACATATTTACCAAAGTCTAAAGTTGTTTTAATTCCAGAAATTTGATATTCATCTATAGCTTGAATTGTTCTCCTAATAGCATCTTCACGAGTTTTACCCCAGACTACTAATTTTGCAATCATTGGATCATAATAAATTGGAATATCCATTCCTTCAACAAAGCCGTCATCTACTCTTACGCTTCTTCCAGAAGGTATTCTATAACGTTTTAAATTTCCAATATCTGGTACAAAACCATTTAATGTATCTTCTGCATATACGCGAACCTCAATTGCGTGTCCTTTTATTTGTAATTCTTCTTGTGTTTTAGGTAGGTTTTCACCTCTCGCTACAAGAATCTGCCATTCAACTAAATCTAAGCCTGTAATTTCTTCTGTAACTGGATGTTCAACTTGAAGACGTGTATTCATTTCCAAGAAATAAAATTTTAAATCAGCATCTAAAAGAAATTCAACTGTACCAGCACCTTCGTAGTTACATGCTTTGCAAACAGCAACCGCAGCTTCTCCCATTTGTTTCCTTAGTTCTGGAGTTAATACCGCACTTGGTGCTTCTTCAATTACTTTCTGGTGTCTTCTTTGTATACTACATTCGCGTTCAAATAAATATACTGTATTTCCAGCTCTGTCGGCAAAAACTTGAATTTCAATATGTCTAGGCTTAGTCACAAACTTCTCTATAAAAACAGCATCATCTCCAAAAGATGATCTTGCCTCATTTTGTGCAAGTTTCATTTGTTCAGTAAATTCTTCAGAATTTTGAACTAAACGCATCCCTTTACCGCCACCACCAGCTGATGCTTTAATTAAAATTGGATAACCAACTTGTTCTGCAATTTTAATAGCTTCATTAACATCTGAAATAGCACTGTCAACACCAGGTACCAAAGGAACATTATAACTTTTTACAGCTTGTTT
Source organism: Candidatus Kuenenia stuttgartensis (assembly GCA_943326025.2). Taxonomy (GTDB): domain Bacteria; phylum Bacteroidota; class Bacteroidia; order Flavobacteriales_D; family Crocinitomicaceae; genus CAIUKX01. Next base: position 3,889 of record CALPRR020000031.1, read on the forward strand.
TGCACTCAATTTATCACCCATTAACTCCATTGCTTCTGGCGATGGACCGATAAAAGTAATACCTGCTTCTTTTACTTTTCGTGCAAATACCGAGTTTTCAGATAAAAAGCCATAACCAGGATGAATTCCATCTACTCCTAATTTTTTACAATAGTCTAAAATAACGTCTTGTTTAAGGTAACTTTCAGATGATGGGCTTTCTCCTACATATATAGCTTCGTCAGCTTCTAATACATGTGGTGCATTTCTATCTGCATCAGAATATATTGCAACGCTGGCAATATTCATTTTTTTTAATGTGCGGATTACTCTTCTGGCAATTTCACCTCTATTTGCTATTAATACTTTTTTCATATGTATTTTATATGTTTTATAGTCATTTGACTACTTACTAGCCAAAACAGTGAAATGCTAAATAAATTTATCCTTCAAGGAGTTTATAGTTTTAGCTTATTACACTTACATACAAAAATAATAAAAGTTCTCTTTTATAGAATTTATTTATACTTAATCTTAATTTAGAAAAGAATTATTTGAGTAAATTGTCTTATTTCTTCTGATCAGTTGGAACTGCGGTTAACTTTCTTTTCTTTTTGTTGATAAATTTTTTCTTGGTTTTTGGGCGAAATACATCTAGAGCATATTGAATCATTTTAAAGCTTTTTAGATCATTAAAATCTTCTTGGTAATGAAGTCCTGCACCTTGCGTAAAAAGCCCTAACGATTTTTGTTGAATAATTGTATTGTCGTTTGATTCATTGAATACATTGATTCTAAATGTTCCTGATTCGTTTAATAAATACTCTAAATTTACATCACCTATTAATGAACTTTGTGTGCTAGAACTTGAAGTAGTAGAAGTTGAACTTACTGAGTTTGAAGAGGCTGAATTTTCTACGCCAAAACTTCCTGTTAAAATGAGTCGATTACCTAAAAATTGCTTAGAAACATCTAAAGCAACTGTATTTCCTCCATTCGCATCTGCATCTAGATCTAATTTTAAATTATAGTCTTTAGATACTTGAGAAAGCATTGAGTTAATTTGATTTGTAACTAAATCTAAAGCTGCACTTCCTCCTCCAGCTCCAGCTGCTCCTTGCAGTGGCTGAAAATGTTTCCATAGTAATAAAGAGAAGAATTGTCTATTTTTTTCATCTGGGTCATTTACGATTCTACTAATTAAATTCTGTCCCTCTTCTGAAGCTTTTGGAGCTTTAATGTCAAATGCAATAGCTGGTTTAAAAAGTGATTCTGTTAAGTTAATGAAGCATTGAATGTCTTGTGGTGCTGAATTACTTGTCCCTGTTATGTTTTCTGGCGATATCTCGCTTATACTGGCCTTGACATCAAAATAGGTTTTTAAATCAATATAGGCATTGTAGGGATCTCCTGTCCATGTTATTGAACCTTGTTGTATAAATAAAGGTTGGCGAACAGAACCCATGACAAAATTGTACATTCCATTTTTCACATTAAATGTACCTTCCATTTCTGCATCACCAAGATTATCTAATTTAACAGCTATATTTCCAGCTCCTGTGGCTGTGATTTGATCACCCGTTTTATCATTGAATATTACTTTTAAATTAGCTTCAGGTGTTATTTCAAAGTTTAAGTCTAAATCAACTCCTGTAAAATCAATTTCAGGAACAATTGTTTTTATCGTATCATTTTTCACTGTGTACTTAATGAAACTTTCCTCGTCTTCAACTTGAGCTACCTCGTACATTGGGAAAATTATTTTTGTATCTTTTTCTGTTTTTAAATTTACAGTAATTTCTATATTGTCTGCATAGCCATAAATATTCGCAGTACCAGTACCATAACCTTTTCCGTAATAAATATCACCTTCTTTAAATTGTGTGTTTAAAACTAAAAACTTATTTAATGGTGCAGGTTTCCAACCTAAAAGAGGATCTTTATGAATGTAATCATCTTCAAGATTGAAAAGTAAATCAAAGTTCCAATCTTTAAAATTTGAGTGATAAATTGAGCCATTTACTGAACCTGTATTTCCTTCTTCATCATTGACAGGCATATTATTTATATAAAAACCATATTTATCTGATGAAATTTTCCCATTTAAACCAAAATTTACGCCTAAAATATCAAGTTTCGTATTCCCATTAATTAATTCTACTTCACCTTCGATTACTGGCTCATCAATATTTCCAGTTACTTTTAAACTTCCATTTATTAAACCTTTAATATTCGACATGACATCAGGATCCATAAAGGCATTAGTAAATTGAATATCAGTATTGTCGAAAAGTAAGTTAAAGTCTAAGTTATTATCTTTTTTATCGACTGAATAATTTCCTTCAAAAGCAAATGTTTCGATGTTTTTATAGATTAAATCGCCTGTTAATCCAAAACTATTAGAATTTTTATTCCATTGAGATTGAACAAAAACATTTCCAACTTCTCTATTATCAATAAAAAGGTTTTGAATGTTTGCATCACCAATATAATTTAAATTATTATAAGGATTAGAAATACGGCCCCATCCATTAACTAAGCCACTAATATTGATTGGAGATCCAATTAAATAAGCAAACTCATCTAATAATAAATCATTTATTTTGAAATTTAATTTTTCTTCATCATTTCTTGAAATTTTTCCATCAATGGCAATATATTGATTGCTTCTTTCAAGTAAAAAGCTATCGACCTCAATATTAAGTCCATCAATGCCTATGAAAGATTTATTTTTTATATCCCATCTTTTCTCACGTAAAGCGAAGTAAGAAGGTTCAAGTAGAATTTTATATTTATTGTAATCTAAAACAACAGTATTCCAACTGATTCTAGAATCATTTTTTGTGTCAGGATTCCAAGTTAATTGAGATGTTAAAGTGTCTTTTGTTCCAGTAGTTTTGAAATTTAAATTTTCTACTTTTATACTATCATTTAAGTTAAACTTTTTTATAGAGTAGTTGGCAGTTAATTCATTTGATGTTACTTTCTGGTCAACTGCAATTGATTGCATTTTAATGTTTTGATAATTGATAGAAGGTGAAATGATTTTCATTGAAAAATCTTCTGTTTCTCCTTTGTAATCTCCACTAATTCTAGTTCCATTTGCAATCATTAAGTCAGGAACAAAAATGCTTAAAAAGTCTTTTGCCTCTTTAATTTCGATTGAATATTGAAAGTGATTTTCAGGTTTAATAATTCTTTTTTTCTTTTTCCCTTTTTTAGAGTTATCAGCTATTGAGGGTTTTACAATAGCAGGAAATATTTTGCTAAATTGATTTGAAAAATCATTTGCAACTGAACTGAAATCGACTTTTCCAATTATAGTTGTGTTTAAAACACTACTATTAACAGTAAGGATGTCTTCTTCAATTGAACGGTCTACTTTTATGTTTAAAGCTGGTATATTGATTTTTTTATCTCCTTCAGAATAAACTGTACTATTCATTTTAATTGTTCCGAAGAGTGTATTTGAGTTTGAACCTGTTAAATCTATAGTAAAATTTGAAGTTAATTGTGTGTTGTTTGTTTGAGTAATATTTAAATTATCAAGAATTGCTTTAGTTAGGTTTATTTTGAAATTCATATGTTGATTTCCATTGAAATCTATAAAACCATCATAAACTAAATTTAAATTATCATCCTTTATTTCAATTTTAGCATCGAAAATGTTATCTATAAATTTTCCTCTCTCAATAAATACATTTTTATATGAATAATCTAAATATTTGAAATTATTTATGTTTCCTTCAATGTCGTTGAAAAGTATATTATCTATAGAAAAAACTTCTCCACTAAGAAACACAGTACCATCAACTTCTCCAAAATTATCATCATTTAAAAATTTGTCTAATTGAAACTTTTCAACTTTCACATCATATTCACTTGCTTCAGAGCGCTGGAAGAAATATGAATTATTCAGTTTATTTTCAGTAAACATAATTCCATTGTCAAACTTTATTGAACCAAGTGCAGTGTTAAGCTTATTTGCTGCAATTACAAATTGAGAATAATAGCCATCCAATTTTAAATCTTTAGCATTAAAATAACCTAATCTTTCAATATATTGACTAAAGCTTAAATATCCACCACCATTGTCTTTAGGCATTTTTATTTTTTTTAAATCTGCTAATGGTAAATTTAAATAATCAATTTTTTCTTTAAAAAAGGCGTTTTCAAAATTTCTAAAGTCAGGTAAATTAAGTGTACCTATCAATTGAATATTATCACCTGTTTTAAAATTTAAATTAGAGATTTTGAGATCCTTTACTTTTCGAGAAACATCTGCTGATAAAAAGACTTGTTGATCCATTCCTTCAAGTGAAGTGGCAAAGAATGCAATATCCTTCATAGATATGTTACTTGGGTTTATTTTAGAATCAAAAGATACGCTATCTTCAAATGAATAAAAACATTCATAACGATCCATTAATAAATTCATTTTTTTTGCATAGAGATTTGAGTATGGTGTTTTTATAATCAAATTTTTCATCAATACACCTTTTGGTGAGACTTCACAATCTGTTTTGAATTTTTTTAGAATAAATCCAGATTTATCAATAGCAGATATTTCTTGAATAGATGCTTTAATTGTTTCGTCAATAACGGAAATATCTGTTGCAATTATGTTAACATGTTTCAAATGTATGTGATCATAATCTACACCAAATTTGGAATAATATTTTCTATTATCATCGTAGTTGAATTTGACATCATTCAGACGAATTTCGTTTAAATATAAATCAATAGCTTTTCCTCCAGTACTTTCTCCTCCAGCAAAGTAATCAGTAATAAACCAATAATTATAATCACCTGTGTTTTTGTCACGATTTAAATTAATCAATCCTTTATCAAGTTCAATTTTATTTAAAACAATTTTGTTGGCACTTAGATTTAAACTTTTTAGTGTTACATAAACCCTAGGGATAGAGGCTAGAGTATCTTGTTTTTGATCCTTAATTAAAACATCTTCTAAAGCTAACTTATCAAATGATACGATCGAGACTTTTCCAATTTTGAATTCAGTATTTAACTCTTTAGATAGAAAATCAGTAACTAAACTTGCTAAATAAGTTTGGACAGGACTTGTACGAATTGCAAAAGCTAATAACAGAATTAAAATAAGAATCCACTCAAATGAAATTCCTACTATTCTTCCTCTTATTTTAATTATTTTTGTCATTCAGTTAAAAATTTACTAAAAGTTGAGTCAAAAAGATATAATAATACTAGGTATTGAGTCATCTTGTGATGATACTTCTGCTGCAGTGATCAAAAACGAAGCCATTTTATCAAATATTATAGCTGGTCAAGAGATTCATAAAATATACGGTGGTGTTGTTCCTGAGCTAGCAAGTAGAGCTCATCAACAAAATATTATTCCGGTAGTAGACACAGCAATCAAGAAAGCGGGTATTTCATTACAAGATATTGATGCTGTAGCATTTACAAAAGGTCCAGGATTATTAGGTTCTTTAGTAGTAGGAACTTCTTTTGCTAAATCATTTGCATTAGCTTTGAACATTCCAATGTTGGATGTGAATCATATGCATGGACACGTTTTAGCACATTTTATAGATGATGAAGGAAAAGCCAAGCCTAAATTTCCATTTATTTGCTTGACAGTTTCTGGAGGACATACACAAATTGTGCTTGTAAAAGATTATTTGGAAATGGAAGTCATTGGCCAAACGATTGACGATGCTGCGGGAGAAGCATTTGATAAAGCTGCTAAGACATTAGGTTTTCCTTACCCTGGTGGACCGTTAATCGATAAGCATGCAAAATTAGGTAATCCAGATAGATTTGAATTTTCGAAACCACAAATAAATGGATATGATTATAGTTTTAGTGGATTAAAAACATCTATTTTATATTTTATTCAAAAACAAGTCAGAGAAAATCCAAATTTTATTGAGGAAAATTTAAACGATTTGTGTGCATCGATTCAAAAAACGATCATTGAAATTTTATTTAAGAAGCTAATATTAGCTGCAAAAGATTTGAAAATAAATCAAATAGCTATTGCAGGAGGAGTTTCGGCTAATTCTGGTTTGAGATCAAAATTAAGTGAAATAGGGATTCAAAAAAAGTGGGATGTTTATATTCCAAAGTTTGAATTTTGTACAGATAATGCAGCTATGATCGCTATAACAGGGAAATATATGTATAAAAATGATATATTTGCCGACCAAACTGTAACTGCAATGGCGAGATTAAAAATTTAATATTAATTTCGCAAAAAATTATTAATTATTAAATAATTTCTTTATATTTATTTTTATGTTCGGCAAAAGGAACAAATTTTGAATTAAAGATTACTAAAACCGATTAGATATGAAAGAGACAACGACACCAGAACTTATCGAGAAAGAACTAGTAGCTTCTTTGTCGTTTCATGATAATTCAATTGAAGTTGATCAAAGTCCTGACATCATGAAAATGATTGAGAAAGCAACTTTGTTAGGAAATGCTCATCATGGTAAAGTTTCTATAATTTTTCAAGATGACACAGGTTTGAAAAGAGTAGATACTACCGTTTGGGCTAATGGAGCAAAATATATTTGTTTGAAAGGTGGAGTTTGGATTCCAATTTCAAGAATTGTGGATATAAAATTTTAATTTTAATTTATAAAAATGTTTAAAAGAGGATTTATTTCCTCTTTTTTTTTGCCTTATCAATCGATAAAAGTAATGTTTTTTTTATATTTTATATTTTTTAACATTTTGTTTTGTAGACTTTTATTTCTTTTTTTTAGTTTATTTTTAATGAATAGGAATACAAGCTTTTTGTTAATTCTAAAGGTTTTAAAGAAATGCTTTTTGTACATTTGAATTGAAAAATTATAGATATGAAATTAGTTTTTACTTTATTCGTTTTGATTTTAAGTCAAGTTCTATTCTCACAAGAAAAAGTGAAATGGGATTTTACCTATAATACAAACAATAAAACTATTGAAATGAAAGCTACAATTGATGAAGGTTGGCATTTGTATAGTCAATACATCAATAATAAAATAGGACCAGTTCCAACTGCATTTGTCTTTACACCAACTGAAAAGGTTAAATTGATAGGAAAAACAGAAGAGCCAACACCAATTAAGGAATATGATGAAAATTTTGAAGCTACATTAGACTTTTACAAAGGCGAAGTGGTTTTCTCACAAAAAGTTGAATTTATATCTACTCAAACAATTGATGGTTATGTAACATTTATGGTTTGTAATGAAACTATGTGCTTACCACCATCAGATATTCCTTTTAAAATTGAATTAAAATAATTAAGAATTTAAAATAATTACCAAAGATGAAAATTAAAAATAATTTCAATATCATGAAAATGATCATGTTATTTTTTGTTGTGTTTAGTTCAAAAGCTATTTTAGCTCAAATTGAGTATCCAGAAGATAAAGCGAAATGGAAATTTTCTATTGAACAAAAAGGTGACGAAGCAACAATAATTGCTGAGGTAAAGTTGGAAAAACATTGGCATATCAATTCAATCGTTTTACCAAAAGGGGTTTTTGGTTTACCAACCACTTTTAAAATAACGAAAGCATCAACATTCAAAACTGTTGGAAGTATTATTGAACCAAAACCGATAGTTAAACATGATTTAGAATCTGACGAAGATTTAAGCTATCATGAAGGTAAAATACTACTAAAACAAAAAATTAAAGTTACTTCTGAAAATGATTTTGTATTAAATGGAACTTTTTCATTTCAAACTTGTGATGAAACACATTGTCTAGCGCCATATGAGGGAACATTTAAAGTTAATGTTAAAGGTCTGAAATCGAGTACGACTTTAGAAGTTAATCCGATTGATGATCAAGTTCATTCAGTTGATTCAGTAACTGAAAATGTTGAAGGTGAAATAGAAACTTCCAAAGAAGTAACAAAACCAAATGAGAAAATAGTAAAAAATGCTCCTAAAAAAGATGAGAAAAAATCTTTATTGGCAATTTTCATTATTTCTTTTATGAGTGGATTAGCTGCTTTGTTTACACCTTGTGTTTTCCCTATGATTCCTATGACTGTTAGTTTTTTTACAAAACAAAGTAAATCAAAAGCGCAAGGAATTAAAAATGCGTCAATTTTTGGAATTTCTATAATTTTAATTTATATCACATTAGGAACTGCTGTTACTGCTATTTTTGGAGCAGATGCATTAAATAAAATGTCAACAGATCCATGGTTTAATTTTGTGTTCTTTGTTTTATTAGTTGTTTTTGCTGTTTCATTTCTTGGTGCATTTGAAATAAGAATGCCAAATTCATGGGTAAACAAAGCAGATGCTAGAGCAGATAAAGGTGGTTTAGTCGGAATCTTTTTTATGGCACTAGCTTTGGCATTAGTTTCTTTTTCATGTACTGGACCTATTGTTGGATCACTAATCGTTGAAGCAGCAAGTGTTGGAGGTATTACGCCAATAGTAGGAATGTTTGGATTTTCATTAGCATTAGCATTACCATTTGCTTTGTTTGCAATGTTTCCAGGCTGGTTAAATTCTATGCCTAAATCTGGTGGATGGTTAAATTCAGTAAAAGTTGTTCTTGGATTCTTGGAATTAGCATTAGCATTTAAATTCTTATCTAATGCTGATATGACTTGGAATTTACATTTATTGGAGAGAGAAATGTTTATTGGAGTTTGGATTGCAGTTTTTACAGTCTTGACTTTATATTTATTCGGGAAAATAAGAATGCCACACGATAGTCCAATTGAGAAATTATCAGTTGGTAGAGTTTTATTAGGAACTACAACTTTATTGTTTGTTATCTATATGATTCCGGGAATGTGGGGAGCACCTTTGAAAATTATTAGTGCATTTCCACCACCATTGCAATATAGTGAATCCCCAACTGGTTTTGGTGGAGGAATCACAGTTGCTCAAAAAGGTGGTCCAGAAGGAACACATTTAGGACCACAAAATATTAATGTATTTCATGATTATGATAAAGCATTAGCATATGCAAAAGAAGTAAACAAACCATTATTCGTAGATTTCACTGGTATTAATTGTGTAAATTGCCGTAAAATGGAACAGCAAGTTTGGGGTGAAGAAGGTGTTCTAAATAAATTGACAAATGATGTTGTAATTGTTTCTTTACACGTTGATGATCGTGAAGAATTACCGAAAAGTGAACAAGGTGTTTTTAAAACTATCGATGGAAGAAATATGACTATTAAAACAGCAGGAGATAAATGGAAGTTAATGCAGATTAATCGTTATAATATTTTGGCTCAACCTTATTATGTGATGCAAGATGAAAATGGTAATGATTTACCAAACGGTTCAGCTGATTATGAGCACACAAGCAAAACTTCAGATTTCCAAAAATGGTTAGATGCTGGTATAAAATCTTTCAAAGAATCAAAATAATTAATATCAACATAAATTAAATATTCAGTTTTGAAGATCCCTCGAAATTTTCGGGGGATTTTTTTTACCTTTACTTTATGAATGTTTTTCTTCAAACACCCATTGAATATTTAAAAGGTGTAGGTCCACAACGTGCTGAAATTCTTAAAAAAGAATTAGGTATTAGGACCTTTGAAGATTTATTGTTTTATTTTCCATTTCGCTACATTAATCGTTCCCAATATCAAACGATTTCTGAATTACCTTATTTAGATTCATATGCTCAAATTAAAGGGCGAATAATTCAAATAAGTGAAACTCCAGTAGGAAAACAAAGTCGTTTAACAGCTAAATTTCAAGATCAAACGGGAATGATTGATTTGGTATGGTTTCAAGGAGCGAAATGGATCATGCCTCTTTTAAAAATAGGGAATGAATATCAAATTTTTGGTAAAGCTAAAATATTTGGTTCGTCATGGAATATTCCTCATCCAGAAATTGTGGAACTTGAAAAAGTAAAACACGAAGTTGGATTTCAACCGATTTATTCAAGTTCGGAGAAATTAGGAATGAAAGGTTTCAGTTCGAAAGGGATTGAAAAAATCACTAAAGCCTTAGCTGAACAAATTAGAGGTAAAATTCCTGAAAATCTTCCTGATGAATTGCTTCAAGACTTTCATTTAATATCGAGAGAAGTAGCATTATTTCAAATTCATTGTCCTTCTAATGAGCAAATTGTTCATTCAGCTCGAACGCGTTTGAAATTTGAAGAATTGTTTTTTCTTCAATTGGAAATGTTGATGCGAAAACAAATCAGTATGTCCAAAACAAAAGGGCATATTTTTAAAGAAGTTGGTGAACATTTCACGAAATTTTACGATCAACATTTACCTTTTGAATTGACAAATGCTCAAAAACGAGTGTTGAAAGAAATTCGAAAAGATTTCATGACAGGACATCACATGAATCGCTTGTTACAAGGGGATGTGGGAAGTGGTAAGACGTTGGTGGCTTTGTTAACCATGCTTTTTGGAATTGGAAATGGATTTCAAGCTGCATTAATGGCGCCTACAGAAATACTAGCAAATCAGCATTTTATTACGATCAAAGATTTTTTGAAAGAAATGAATGTTAACGTTGAGTTGCTTACGGGGTCAGTTAAAAAGAAAGATAGAAAAGGAATTCACGAGCGATTAGAAAATGGTGAAACTCAAATTCTGATTGGAACACATGCTTTATTGGAGGATGTTGTGAAATTTCAAAATTTAGGAATTGTTGTTATTGATGAACAACATCGTTTTGGTGTGGCTCAGCGGGCTAAACTTTGGAAGAAAAATACTGTTCCTCCTCACGTATTAGTCATGACAGCAACTCCGATTCCGAGAACCTTGGCGATGACTTTTTATGGAGATCTGGATGTTTCAGTGATAGATGAATTACCTCCTGGTCGGAAACCAATTTCAACCATGCACAAGTTTGAAGCGAGTCGATTAGAGGTTTTTGGATTTATGAAACGAGAAATTACTCTAGGAAGACAAGTATATATCGTTTATCCATTGATAAAAGAATCGGAATCGATGGATTACAATAACCTAATGGATGGTTATGAAGCCATTTCAAGAGCGTTTCCTTTGCCGAATTTTAGAGTGAGCATTGTTCACGGTCAAATGAAAGCGGAAGACAAAGAGTTTGAAATGCAACGCTTTATTAAAGGAGAAACGCAAATTATGGTTGCTACAACGGTTATTGAAGTTGGTGTAAATGTACCGAATGCTTCAATCATGATTATCGAAAGTGCAGAGCGATTCGGTTTGTCTCAATTACATCAATTAAGAGGTAGAGTAGGGCGTGGTGCAGAAAAATCCTATTGTGTATTAATGACTGGAATCAAACTCTCGAAAGAATCTAAAAAACGAATGGAAACAATGGTTCGTACCAATGACGGTTTCGAAATTGCTGAAGTTGATTTAGAATTAAGAGGTCCAGGAGATATCATGGGAACGCAGCAAAGTGGAGATTTAGATTTAAAAATAGCCGATTTAGCCAAAGATGGGCAATTGGTTTCTCAAGCTAGAGAATATGCTCGAAAAATTCTTCAAGAAGATCCATTTTTAGAATTACCCAAAAATCACATCGTTAAAGAACAATTACGAAAAGTGATGAAAGCAAAACCGAATTGGAGTCAGATTTCTTAATAAATTAATAGTTGAGAATTAGTAGTTAATAATTAAATATTTCTAACTACTAACTACTAACTTTCAATTATATTTTACTCTTCTTTCCAATTTTGATCACCACCTTTTAAATAAGGTAATTGAATATCTTGCAATTGTTTTTCAATTTGTTCTAAAGCGATGATTTGCTCATTTAATTTTGAACGGAAAACAGCAAATTCTTCTTTTGTAATATCTATATTTTTGCGTTGAGTTGCTGTTACCGAAGTTGTTGTTTCGAATAATTGATATTCAACTGTTCCAAAACGATTCATGATACTAGTTGGAGTTTCAAATTCTAAATGAGCGATTAAATTATCTCCATAAAGTAAAATAGAGCACTGCTCCAAATTATGCTTAATTGCTTTTGTTTGTTCAATTAATTTGATTGGAGTATTTGGATAATTCGTTAATGCGTAATTGATTAATTCTAATTTTTCATTTGTCTCACTCATTAACTTTTCACTTCCTGCAAGGCTTCTTTTTAATTCGGAAACTTCTTTTCGGAAGTTCGTTAAGTCTTCATTCATTTTAGAAGTAGTCATCGATGGGAAAAGTGATTTTACATTGAATTTTGTCGGTTCAATTAATTTTTCACTGATTCCATTTTTTAATTGAATTACTTCAACAGTGTATTCACCTTCGCTAATTAAAAAACCATCATCAGCACTTTCGTATCTACCAGGAGCAGATTTAGAAATTTTAATAGCAGAAGTTGTTTCTGTTCTTAAATTCCAGTTAATTCTTGAAATTCCTTTTGAAGGAGTCGTAATCAAACGTTTAATTTCTTTGTTCGATTTATCTTTTATAATCCAAATTAATTGAGAAGTTTCTTCATTTTCTTCTTTACGAATTTCTTCAAAAGTAGGGTAGAAGACATCTTTTTTCTCGCTTTCTAATTTTTTTTCAGTCTCTTGTCTTTTTTCTTTTAAACTTTTCTCAGTTTCTTTAATATATAAAGAGAAAGTTGCACCAAAAGCAGGGTTTTCAGCTGCCCATAAATCAGCACCTTGTGAACCTGTTCCTGTTAAACCAAGTGGAGCAGAAGGAACATATAATAAAGCATCTTTCACTGGAAATAAATGCGCTTTTTTATCTAAAATAGTTGCGTTTACATCTCTTAAAGGTGTATAGTTGTCTAAAACATAAAATCCTCTACCAAACGTTGCGGCAACTAAATCACATTCTCTTTGTTGAATGTCTAAATCGTAAACAGCAATGGTTGGTAATCCACCAATTTTAATCCATTTTATACCGCCATCTTTTGAAAAATAAGCTCCAAATTCAGTTCCGATAAAAAGTAAATTTGGATCAATAAAATCTTGTCTTACACAATAAACAGAGCCTCTAACAGGAAGGTTTCCAGTAATTGAAGTCCATGTTTTCCCTTTATCACTTGTTTTGAAAATATACGGTTTAAATTCTCCTGAACGATGATTATTGAATACAGCAAAAGCTACGTTTTCATTGTGTAATGAAGCACAAATCATATTGACTCTAGTATTCTGTGGAACTCCTGTAAACGTTGAGTATTTTGTCCAATTTGAACCATCATTTTCTGATACTTGGATACATCCGTCATCAGTTCCAGCATATAACAAACCTTTCTTTTTTGGTGATTCATCTAAAGCGATTATGTTACCATAAATAGTCGTCGAAGCATTTTTCATTATCGATTCCATTGACCAAACTTGCCCCATGACTTTCAGTTTATTACGATCTATTTGTTGGGTTAAATCTGAAGAAATTGTTTGCCAATCATCGCCTTTGTTTGTGCTTTTGAAAACTTTGTTAGCTGCAAAATAAAGTGTTTTTGGATCATGTGGAGAGATTAAAAGCGGTGCGTCCCAATTCCAACGGTAACCTGCTTCATTTTTACCTGGTAAAGGTTGAATTGAAATTTTTTCTCCTGTTATTGTATTGTAACGAACCAATCCTCCATATTGAGATTCAGCATAAGCAATCGTTGGATCAGTAGGGTCTATTGCAGATTCAAATCCATCTCCACCATTTGTAATATACCAGTCACTGTTTAAAATTCCCGCGTTATTGATAGTTGCTGAAGGTCCACCCATTGAATTGTTGTCTTGCGTTCCTCCATAAATATTGTAGAATGGAGCTTTGTTATCCGTTGCAACTTTGTAAAATTGAATGATTGGTAGATTGTCATAATATTTCCAATCTTTAGCGTGGTTAAA
>CALPRR020000032.1 GCA_943326025.2 Candidatus Kuenenia stuttgartensis
CATGATAACATTCTTCAAATTGACTCAATTAATGAAGCAGTTAAAAATGGACTTGATTTAAATTTAGAAGAAATTAAAACAATACCTGATGAAGATTTTCTAGATTCACTCTTGAAAAATCCCAAAATTAATCTTGACAATTTAGAAAAACTAGCTGAAACATTAAGATTATTAAGTATCAAATCTAATTTTGAATTCGATAAGAAAGCTTTGAACTTATTTCTTTACGTAGAAGAAAAAAGTACAACCTATTCCTCTGATCGAATTTCAAAAATTAAACTACTAAAAGAACAAAATGGACTTTAAACAAAATTACACATTAGAAAACGATAGAGTTTTATTACGTCCAATTCAATCATCTGATTTTGAATATTTAGTTGAATTTTCATTAAACGAACCTGAAATATGGCAATATTCATTAGTCAGAGCAGATGGAGAAGAAAACTTAAAAAAATACATTGAGTTAGCTCTGAAAAGCAGAGAAAATGAACAAGCTTACACATTTATTGTCTTCGATAAATTGAATAATAAATACGCAGGAAGCACACGGTTTTATTCCATACAACCAATTCAAAAATCAATGTTACTTGGTTTTACTTGGTACGGAAAATCATTTCAAGGTACTGGTTTAAATAAAGCATGTAAATATCAATTACTTGATTTTGCATTCGATCAATTACTATATGAACGTATTGAATTCCGAGCTGATTTAAACAACAAACGAAGCATCAATGCAATGAAAAGTATTGGATGTAAAGAAGAAGGGATATTAAGAAGTGAAAGTTTTCGTCCTGATGGTTCGAGAAGGGATAGCATTGTTTTGAGTATCTTGAAATCAGAATGGGAAAGCGAGCTTAGAAGTAAACTGAAATCTAGTTTTTAATATTTACTTTTATCAAAAAAACCAAATGAAAAATATATTAATCATATTCATTCTATTCAGTTCAATTTCTTCTTTTGCAAAAAGTAAAACCTCATTTGTAGAATCAGAACTTGTATTGAAAACAAAAACTGGAGATATCTTCGGTACTTTAACTGTTCCATCTAAAAACGCAAGCAATTCAATTGCAATTATTGTTGCGGGTTCAGGACCAACTGATCGAAATGGCAATAATCCCCTAGGTGTAAATTCAGACACTTATAAAATGATTGCTGAACAACTTTCTCTAAAAGGAATCTCATGTTTACGTTATGATAAAAGAGGAATTGCAAAAAGTAAGGAAGCTGCAAAAACAATTGAAGGAGATATGACTTTGGATAAATATGTTGACGATCTTGTTGATTGGGTCAATTTTATTAAAACAGATACTCGATTTTCAAAAATCACAATCATTGGTCACAGTGAAGGATCTCTAATCGGTATGCTTGCAGCTCAAAAATCACAAGTTGACAAATATATTAGCATTGCTGGTCCAGGAAGAACTTTAGATGTATTATTAAAAGAACAATTAGGGAAACAATTACTTCCTCAAGAAATGAAAGATCAAACTTCTGTGGTTTTGGACAGCTTAAAAAACGGACATAAAGTAACGAATTATCCAATATTATTAGGTTCATTATTTAACCCTTCTATACAACCTTATATCATCTCTATGTTGAAATATGATCCAGCAGTTGAAATTGGAAAAGTGAAAGTTCCTGTTTTAATTATTCAAGGCACAACTGATATGCAAGTATTAATTGCTGATTCAGATATTCTTCACAATGGAAATCCTTCAGTTGAATACAAACTATTTGAAAACATGAATCACGTATTAAAAAATGTGGATTCAGATATTGAAAAAAATAAGGCAAGTTATACCAATCCTAAACTTCCTTTGAAAAAAGGATTAATGAACGAAATAAACACATTCATCTTAAAATAACTTCTTGATATGATATCGAAACCGAAAGATGCGGAATTAACCACTTATTTTAAAAGTTATATCAATCTTGTTGAAGAAAATGAATTAATTGAAGCATTAGATAAACAACTTCAAATGACAATTGATTTATTTTCTAAAATCCAAATTGAAAAAGAAAATTATCAGTATAGTATTGGAAAATGGACAATTAAAGAGCTTTTGCAACATATCATTGATAGTGAACGAATCTTTAATTATCGTGCATTACGTTTCTCAAGAAAAGATCATACTGAATTAGCCGGTTACGATGATAATGATTTCATTAATAATTCTAATTGCAAAAACAGAACGTTAGCTGATTTAATTCAGGAATTTAAAATTGTGCGTCAATCTACAATCTATTTGTTTCAATCAATGAATTCAGATTCGATAGATTTCAAGGGAAAAGCAAATGGAAATGAAATTACTTCACGAATTATTGGCTGGATGATTGCTGGACATTCAACACATCATTGCCAGATTTTAAAAGAACGATACTTATAATAAATCATGAGTGTAAAATATTCCAAATTAGTAGAAGCTGAAAAAAAAGCGCAGTTCTTATTTGAAAAAATTGAAGAATTAAACTTAATTCAACCTGGAAAAACAGAAAAAGAATTAAATAATGAAATTTTTAATCTTGCTGAAAATTTATTTGGTATAAAAAAATATTGGCATAAACGAATTGTTCGATCTGGAAAAAACACTTTATTACCTTACCAAGAAAATCCACCAGTGTTAATGTTGCAATCGAATGACATTTTATTCTTTGATTTTGGCCCTGTCTTCGAAGAATGGGAAGCAGATTTCGGCAGAACATACGTTATCGGTGAAGATCATTTAATGCTAAAATTAAAAGCAGACATTGAAGCTGCATGGTTAGAAGGAAAGAAATTTTACGATCAAAATAAAAATCAATTAACAGGAGCAGATTTTTATAAATTCACTCAAGAACTTGCGCTGAAATATGGTTGGAAATATGGCAATGAACATTGTGGCCATTTAGTAGGTAACTTTCCGCATGAGGTTCTATTAGGAGAAGATAAAATCAATTATATACATCCTGAAAATTTAGAATTAATGTCTTCAAAAGATAAATTTAATGAAGATCGATTTTGGATTTACGAAATACATTTCATTGATGAAGAAAAACAAATAGGTGGCTTCTTTGAACAATTAATTTCATAATTAAATACGAGTAGAATTTTCTTGATTTTTAAACACTAAAAATGTTAAAATCAAAATAAATTGCAACATTTTTATATGTTATGAGTATTAGTAGATAATGACATTCATTATTCACTAATACAATATGTTATGAAACTTATACTTTTTATTTGTTTAAACTTGATTTTAACTTCGATTATTTTATCTCAAGAAATTGCAGTTACTGAAAATCATGAGTATGGTTTATATTCAAAAAAAACTGGGAATATGCCAGTTAGAGTTTTACGATCAGAAATATTAGATTCAATCAGAGACCGATTAATTCCAATAATTATTTACCAACCAAAAACAAGTGAAATAAATTCATCTCAAAAATTAGTGATTATTAGTCATGGTTACGGATACAACAGTGGGAAATCATTTTTAGGATATTCATTTATAGCTGATTACCTTGCGTCAAAAGGTTATTTTGTTGTTAGTTTACAACATGAGCTTTCAACTGACGATTCTTTGGCTATGGATGGTGAAAATCTGAAAGAATTAAGAATGCCAAATTGGGAAAGAGGAATAAAAAATATTCAATATACAATTCAAAGTTTAGCTTCTGAATTTGATTATATTGACACTTCTGATATAACACTTATCGGACATTCAAATGGCGGAGATATGTCAATTCTTTTCGCTGCTGAATACCCAAATGAAATTAAACGTGTTATTTCTTTAGATAACCTAAGAATGCCGATTCCTGCTAAAACTGAACCTAAAATATTATCTATACGATCTTCAAATATAAAAGCGGATGAAGGAGTGATACCGACAGAGCAACAACAATTAGAAAATGATATAAAAATTGTTCAATTAAAAAACACACTACATAACGACATGTGTAATAGTGGGACACCTGAACAAAAAGCTGAAATATTATATATAATTGGTGAATTCATGAACAAATAACATAAAGGCGATTGACGTTAATACGTTTATTTACAAATGTTTAATTGTTTGTGTAGTAAACTGAAATCCAATACTGAAATTTTGCAATTTTAAACTATTTATTTATTAATTAACTCAATTATTTTAAAACTTTACCTTCCTATTTTATTAAAATCTCAACATGGGACATAAGTTGTCTATTGGTTTTTAGCAATTATACATGCATTAATAATATGTGGAAAAAGTTTATCCAAAAACAGCTATCAGAAACTAAATTTTAAATCTACAAGTTTCTTTTCTAGTATTTCTAATTTATGTTAATAAGTCACAAAAGGAAATAGACTAAACAGAAATAGGTTTTAAAAGTTAAAAAAATAGCTAACTTTGCAACCAATAATTTTCAATCAGTAAAGATGAAATCGACATTCAATTTATTAATCCTGTCATTATTAATTTGTTTTAATTCAACAGTTTTTAGTCAAGATTTTAATGGTGGAGATGGTTATAAATCAAGTGTAGGTTTAATAACTGGAACTGATTTCGGCTTAACTTACAAGCATTTTCTTAGTGATAAAATGGCCGTGGAAGGGATCTTATCAACTGGATTATTTTACAATAGCAACAAAGTAACTGGATTGATAGAATTTCACAAACAATTTGACGATGTAAAAGGATTGAATTGGTTGTATGGAGGAGGAATGCATTTTGGCAGTCATAAGTATTCATACTATGGTTATTATCCCTACAATTATCCTAATGGTACTTATAAAAATACTTACTATTCAATAGGTATTGATTTTATTTTGGGTGCTGAATATGATTTAGCAAATTACCCATTCACTTTACAATTCCAAATCAAACCGTTTTTAGATTTTGTAAATCGCGGGAGCAACTTTTTTGACACATCTATATCAATTAGATATATCATTAATTAAAATCTAATTAGAAAACAAAAGGTGAATAAATTCAAAATAATACTCATTTTTCAATTATACATTTTTACAAATGTATTTTCACAATTATCTTCTGTAAAAGGAGAAGCTGATTATCCCTTCTTAATAAATCTACCTTCAGATAGTGTTCTAAACTCAAAACCACCTATTTTAATTTTTCTACACGGAAGAAGTTTATCCGGAAACAACTTAGAGATCGTAAAGCGTTACGGAATAATAAATGAAATACTAAGAGGTCGAAAAATTCCGGCAATAGTTGTTGCTCCTCAAGTAGCAATGGGAAAAGGTTGGGAACCCGAAAAAGTCTTAACAGTCTTAAAATATGTACAAAACCATTACAATACAGATTCAACAAGAGTTTATGTTGCAGGTATGAGTTTGGGTGGATATGGAACTTTACATTTTGCAGGTAAATATCCTGAATTAATAGCAGGAGCTGTTGCTCTTTGTGGTGGAGGAAATACTTCTGACGGCTGTAATCTTGCTCAAATTCCTTTATGGATTCAACATGGGCGATTAGACAGAGCTGTACCAATTTCTGAATCTGACAAAATGGTAGATGCCATTAAAAACTGTAATGGTGGAACAAATTTAACTTATACTATTCACCCTTCATATGGACATGGAGAATTAGAACGAGTATTTCACTCAGATGAATTCTATAATTTCTTGTTTTCTCAAAATAAAATCCCTTCTGAAATCGTCAAAAATGAGGATGAAATTGAATGTGGGTTAGAAAACGTAGATTAACCGTTAACTTCTACTTTCAGCTAATAACTAAAAAAGGCCATCCTAAGTGGACAGCCTAATCTATAATCAAATTTTATCTATTATTAGAAGCAATATTGATTTGCTTCAATTAATTTATTAGCAATTAATTGTCTTGCTTCTTTCGGATTGAAAGCGTCTGTTTTTGTGAATCGTTTTAATCCCATTAACATCATTCGAGCCTCATCACCCTCAGCAAATGAATTGATTGCATCTTTTCCTGCTTTTTCAACTCTTGAAGCCGCATCATAAAAGAATGTTTTTACGATTGCAATTTCTGCTTGTGCCGCTGCCTCACCTTTTGATGAAATTAATTTCTCAACTCTCAATAACACTGATTCCGCTTGATAAATTTGAATTGCTATATCTGCAACATTCATTAAGATCTCTTGTTCTTTTGATAAAGATTGAGCTAATTTTTGAACTGCTGATCCAGCTACCATTAAGATTGTTTTTTTGAAACCTTCCAAATAATTGTATTCATTAGCAAAAATCGCATCTGAAGGATCTTTCATTTCAGGAATACTCATTAATTCACCTGCAACTTTCATAGCATGCGTTAACAAATCTAATTCTCCCTTCATTGCTTTTCTCAATAACATGTCTACAATTAACATTCTATTGATTTCATTCGTCCCTTCAAAAATACGGTTGATTCGAGAATCTCTATAAGCTTTCTCTACTGGAGATTCTGCAGAATATCCCATTCCACCATATACCTGAACTGCTTCATCCGCAACAAAATCCAAACACTCAGAACCTGCTACTTTTAAGATCGCACATTCAATAGCATAATCTTCGATTCCTTTCAATGTTGCTGCACCTTTATCCATTCCTTCTGAAACATGGTGTTTAATAGCATCATCAATATTTTGTCCAGCTCTATAAATTGCTGATTCAACAACAAACGTACGAATTACTTGTTCAGCTAATTTGTAACGAATTGCTCCATATTTAGAAATTGAACGGCCGAATTGCTCACGTTCGTTAGAATATTTTACAGAATCAGTAATAGTCGCTTTAGAACCACCTAAAACACCCGCTCCTAACTTAATACGTCCAATATTTAAGATATTAAGGGCAATTTTAAAACCTGCCTCTCTTTCACTTAACATGTTCTCAACTGGAACTTTTACATTATTAAAGAAAACTTGACGTGTTGAAGAACCTTTAATACCCATTTTCTTTTCTTCTGGATTCAAAGAAACTCCTTCAGATTTTGCTTCAACCAAAAAAGCAGAAAGATTTTTATCGTCACCAATTTTAGCAAAAACGGTCATCAAATCTGCAAAACCACCATTTGTGATCCACATTTTTTGACCTGTTATACTATAATAAGTTCCATCTTCACTTAACGTTGCTTTTGTCTTCCCTGAATTTGCATCCGAACCTGAACCTGGTTCTGACAAACAATACGATGCTTTCCATTCACCTGAAGCTAATAAAGGAATATATTTTGCTTTTTGAGCTTCTGTTCCATAAT
The DNA here is from genome assembly GCA_943326025.2 of Candidatus Kuenenia stuttgartensis. Classification (GTDB taxonomy): domain Bacteria; phylum Bacteroidota; class Bacteroidia; order Flavobacteriales_D; family Crocinitomicaceae; genus CAIUKX01. Next base: position 7,188 of record CALPRR020000032.1, read on the forward strand.
ACAATAATGGCAAAGTACCAATACCGGTATGAGCTCCGTAAGCCACAGAAAAAGAATGTCCTTTACCTAAACGTTCAGTAGCTAACAAAGATGTTTTAAAGTCGACACCCATTCCTCCTAATTCTTCAGGAACTGACATGCCTAACATTCCAAGTTCACCAGCTTTATCCAATAATGAAACCATTAAACCTTCTTCCATCGAATCAATCCTATCAATAACAGGATAAACCTCTTGATTAATAAAATCATCACACATCTGTGCGATCATATGTTGCTCTTCGCTCCATTCTGAAGGAGAGAAAATCTCTTCTGGCTTTGTCGTTCTAATTAAGAATTCTCCACCTTTGATCGGCTTAATTGTTGTATCTGACATATAAATAGTGTAATAAATTTCGTTCTACTAATATAATAAAAGGTTTAGAAGAACAAGCGTTATTATTGAAAAAAATAGCGCTCAAAATAAAATATACTTTATTGATTTGAAAAAGTAATAATTCCGTTTAACTTTTTTAAACAAGAATAATTAATATTCAAAAATCAGTAATGAAATTTGTAAATTTTGAAAAAACTAGAAGAAGAAAATTGATTTATACTATTCAGCTATCATTAACCAATAAGACCCACCATGTCGTTCAACATTCTTTAAATTCGAATGATTCCACATTGGAGAAATTATTTCACTCAATTCTTTATCTTCACTTATAAAGTAATTAGGTAAAATAGTTTTGTATTTAGAAGGATTTGCTAATACAAACGCTGCTAATACATATTGCTCATTATAAAAACGATCACACATGAATTGCGGATAATCGAATGGCAAATAAATATCATGTACATGCACAATTACTCCTTTTTTCAAATAGGGCAATAATTCTAAAAAACAAACAGTTGCATCAGAATTAGAAAAACATCTGTGAGAATTATCGATAAACAAAATATCACCTTCATTTAGAGTATTGATAATAAACTGTAAATCATTCAATTTCTCAAATGGTTCACGGATAACTTTATCTGCTAAATGATCAATATTTGCTCTTGGGTAAGGATCAATCGAAGTAATTTTTGTGTCTAATTTCAAATCAGAAATTGCTTTTCTAGCAACTTTTGTTGAGTTTCCAGAACCTATTTCTATGTATTGTTTAGGCTTGTGTAAGGCTATTATTCCATACAAACCTACAATATCTAAACCTGGTAGAAATTCATTGTTCCATGCAGGAAGATTTTCATTTTTTTCAACTGAACTATCTTGAATAGTATGAATGTTTGCTGAAAGATGTAAAAAATCATAAAGTGTTTGTTTATACAATTCTCTATTATCATCTATAATTTTATACAATAAGGAATGAGCTGGTTTCCCATGACCTTGACGAGGTTTTGGATCAACTCTATAATCTAAATGTACTGTTTGAAATCTTGGAGAGATAAACCTATATAATGATTTTAATTTTTCTTTCATGCCTAACTATTAACGCTCAAATATCAAATTTGTTTTTCAAAATTGCAAATAACTAAACAATTCGATATAATAGACTTCGACTTCGATCAGTCTACAATTTCTTTTATTATCTTGAAATTCCGATTTTTAGTTTTTTTCCTTTTATTTTTTCATCTTTAATCGCAGCCAATACTTGACGGATTTTCTTTCTATTAACTGCGGCATAAGAAGTAAAATCTTGAACGATAATTAATCCTAAATCATCTTTTTCTAAATTTCCTTTTTTAGATAAAAAACCTACAATATCAATCTTATTAATTTTATCTTTTTTACCACCACTCATGTACAATGTTTCCCATTTAGGTTCTTTCGGAAGAAAAGATTCTTCTTTTATCGCTTCAACAGGAATATTTTGTTCTAAAATGTATTTTGGTAATTCCTCATCTTTCGTTACCAATAAAAAAGATGTCCCAGAAGCTGACATACGCGCTGTTCGTCCATTTCTATGAATGAAAGCATCTTTCGTTAGAGGTAAATGATAATGTATAATGTATTTAATTTCTGGAATATCTAATCCTCTTGCTGCTAAATCAGTTGTCACCAAATAATTCGAACTTCCATTTCTAAATTTAATCAATGTTCGTTCTCGCTCTGCTTGTTCTAAACCACCATGAAAAAAAGTAACTACAATTCCTAAATCGGCTAAAAACTCTGCTACTCTTTCTACTGGCTCTCTATGGTTACAGAAAATAATCGTAGGTTCATTCGAATTTTGACAGATTAAATCAAATAGTGATTGTAATTTATCTTTCTCATTCGAAATAACCATTTTCAAAGTCAAATTATCTGATTTTTCAACCAAATAATTAATTTCTATTGAATCTTTTATACCTGTAAAAGTTGGAATCTCACTCATTTCTGTAGCGGAAACCAACATTCTTTTTTTCAATCCTTTCGTGTAAGCCAAAATGTATTCCATCTGATCATGGAATCCCATTTCTAAAGACTTATCAAATTCATCTAAGATTAAAGTTGAAACATTTTCAAGATCCAAATTCCCTCTCTGAATGTGATCACAAATTCTACCTGGTGTACCTACTAAAACTGCAGGTGCCTGAATGAAATTGTTTTCTTCCACTCGCATCGAATGTCCACCATAAGTTGCGTTCACTTTAAAAGGTGTTCCTAATGATCTAAAAACAGATTCAATTTGAATAGCTAATTCTCTAGTAGGAGTAATAATTAAAGCTTGAACATGATTTTGTTTTTCATCTAAAAAACGCAATAATGGCAATAAAAAAGCCAATGTCTTTCCTGAACCAGTTGGAGATAAAAGCACACAATCTTGTTGTGTTTTATTTACTTCAATAGATTCTTTTTGCATCTCGTTCAAGGATGCAATTTTCAAGTTTTTTAAAGCTAATTCAATCTGTTTTTCCATAATTATCATTCGTTAGAAAAGAATTTGAAGGAATAAATTAATAAAATTTCTGAATTCAATTCCTTATTTTCTATCTCCACCCCAAGACCATTTTTTCTTATTTGAACGCTCTTCTTTCGGTGCTTGAGATGTATTGTTTTTTCTATTTGGCGAGTTCTGTTGCTTATTTGCTGCCATCGCTGCTTTCTTCTTTTTATTTGGTTTCACTGGCTTTTCAGCAACTGGCGGAACTAAATTTTGAGCAGGATAAGGATGCTCTGTGACTACCGGAATTTTAATTGAAATTAATTTTTCAATATCTTTCAAATAGGGTCTTTCTTCAATGTCACAAAATGAGATTGCTTTTCCACTTGCTCCTGCTCTTCCTGTTCTTCCTATACGGTGAACATACGTTTCGGGTACATTTGGAATTTCATAATTAATTACAAAAGCCAATTCATCTATATCAATTCCACGTGCAGCAATATCTGTAGCGATTAATACACGTATCGTTTTGTTTTTGAAATTTTTCAATGCGTTTTGACGTGCATTTTGAGATTTATTACCGTGAATTGCAGCAGCTTTTATTTCTTTTTTAGATAAATACGTTACAATCTTATCTGCACCATGTTTTGTTCTCGTAAAAACTAAAATTGAATCATTTTTATCGTTCTCTAAAATATGAACCAATAATTCTCTTTTTAATTTCGCATCACAGAAAAACACTTCTTGTTGAATTTTTTCAGCAGTAGATGAAATCGGAGTAACTTCTACTTTTTCAGGATTATTTAAAATCGTGCTTGCCAATTGCATAATTGAAGGCGGCATAGTAGCTGAGAAAAACAATGATTGTCTTTCAGTTGGAATAATTCTTAAGATCTTTTGGACATCATGAATAAAACCCATATCCAACATACGATCAGCTTCATCTAATACAAATAATTCAATATGTGAAAGTTTGATTATTCCTTGAGAAACTAAATCTATTAAACGACCTGGAGTAGCAACTAAAATATCTATACCTGCTCTGATTTGATTCACCTGAGAAGCTTGAGAAACACCACCAAAAATAACAGCATGCTTTAACGGTAAATTTCTACCATAACTTGCAAAACTTTCATCAATTTGAATCGCTAACTCTCTTGTGGGTGTTATAATGATTGCTCTGATTTTTCGAGCACCTTTTTCTTGTTCTTTTTTTGCACTTAATAATTGTAAAATAGGAATCGCAAATGCTGCTGTTTTCCCTGTACCCGTTTGTGCGCAACCTAATAAATCTGTTCCTTTTAATATAATCGGAATGGCCTTTTGTTGAATTGGTGTTGGTTTTTCGTATCCTTCCTCTTTTAATGCTTTTAAAATCGGATCAATAATTTCTAATTGTTCAAATAACATACTAATAATTCACTCCTACTATTTTCTAAAATCAGAATAAAATGGAGATTTTCAATTGCAAATATACCGTATTTTGAGCAATTTACCTATAAAAAAGCCGTTCCTCTATTTCAAAGGAACGGCAAATCAAATTTTTATCAATCGTTTTTATTCTTTAATAATTTTCACATTTTGTGTAATACCATTATTTGAATGTATTGAAACTAAATAAATCCCACTATTTAAATTAGACACATCAACAGTTTGATTGAAAGAAGTTAACTTTTCAGATTTCAAGTTTTTCCCACTGATATCAAGAATGTTTAAAACTGGATCTTCAGAAAATTGAACAGAATGCAGAATCATTAATGATTCATTCATAGGATTTGGAGAAACACTAAAAACGGCATTCGAATTTATCTCATATAATGCTGCTTCTGAATAATTTACTCTAATAACAAACGTATTAGAACTCGAAACAACTGGCAATCCATCATCTGTTGCATTTGTAGTAATATAAACCAAATTCGAAGATGAATTATTTAATAAATCTCTTAAATCTAATTTACATAAATATTCTTTAAAAGTTGGTGTATCATTTACTAATGAATAAGAAAAATTTGAAGCAGCTGAGCAAGTAATATTCGCAGTAACGTTTTGATTAATTTCAGGTGTCATTACATTTACAGTAAATAATAGAGAGTCTGAAAACATTGATTTTTTCAATGTATCACCTGTATAAACATCGATCGTATCACAGATGAATTCATTTATAATTAGTGGTGCGATATTTCCATTAGTAGATAAATCAAAATAAACTTCTTGATTATCTAAAAAATCTACTTGATCTGCGTTATTATATGGTCCATCAAAAAGAGTTCCTGCTGCATCAAATCTTCCAACTTGGAAATAATTTACTCCATTCCCATGATTAACTCCAACTGTAGCGGGTACTCCTCCAAAACCATTTATACCATCGGAAGCATCTCCAGTTGTCCAATTCATATCACCATAACAAAAGGAAACATTATTACCATCTGGAACTAGAGAATCATTTCCATCTGTTAGTATCAACTGAAAAGTACTTCTCAAATGACTATGAATATCATAAAACCCTACATTTTCCCATTTAACTATTATCGCTGAAGGTGTTATTTTATAGTAAACTAAACCACTAGATGTTGGCGAATTCAAAGAGTCACGTGTATCAACATCACCCCAAAACGGTGCAATCATGTTAAAATTAGAATCTGGAAATGGATTTGAAGTAAATGTTGGATAAGGAATATCAAATGAAACATTTCCATTATTATTTATATACAATGAATCATAATGAGTTCCGTAAAAATTGAAAGAAAAAGGTAGTGCAAATTTAGGACTTGAAAAATCATCATTTCGATATTCTGGAGCATCAGCCCCCAGAAAAGGTACAATTTGAAAAGTCGTATCTAAATCAATTAAACAATTACATTGAGATGAAGATCGTGTTTTACTTTCTTGTATTTGCTGAAAATTAGCGTGAATCATTTGCTCATTTCCAGATGAAGGAAATATATAATTTACTGTTGAGGAGAGCTGTCCGTTTTTCTTAAGAGCGTTGTAATTTTCAGGTGATATTAAAACCATATTTTGTGAAATTGAAATAAACGAAATTCCAATAGCCAAAATTGTTGCTAATTTTTTCATAAGCTAGTTTTTAGTGAATATTAAGATAATGAATAATAAAGAAAATAAGTACTCAAAATGAACAAACTTAATTTCAATTTATTCACACCTAAACAACTAACGAACAAAAACAAAAAAGGCTGCTTAAAAAGCAGCCTTTCATATCTAAACTATAAAATATTATTCTATAATTACTTTTTGAGATACTCTTCCATTATCAGAAGTGATAACAATGTAGTAAACTCCAGAATTTAAATTAACAACATTGAAAGTTTCTGTCATTGAATCAGAGATTTCTTTAGATTCAATCACTTTTCCATCAGCAGTAAACAATTCAACTGTTCCATTTTGTGAAACTGAAGAGAAAGTTACATTAATTACATCATTAGCTGGATTTGGATAAACTACAAATGTATTGTTTGTGTTTTCTTCGATTCCTGCACAACTATTTACAGTTACTATAGTTGGAGCTGAAACGTTTGTACATCCATTTCCATCAGTAATTGTTACAGAATAGTTACCAGAAGCTGTAACAGTAATAGTTTGTGAAGTTGCTTGATTACTCCAAGCATATCCATTAGCTGTTGAAGAAGATAAAATAACATTTCCACCTTGACAGAAAGTAGTTGGTCCATTTGGTGTAATTACTGGAGCTGAAGGCAATGCATTAATAGTTAATGTAGCATTTGCACTTTGACTAGCACATCCTGTAGTTGGATTAGTAATTACAACTGAATATTGACCAGCAGCTGTTGGGTTAAATGTAGAAACTGTATTTGCTGGTGCTGTTCCTGATGGAACTGTCCAAGTATAAGTATATGTTCCTGCAGCACCTGGATTTGCTGTAACTGTAGCTGTAGTTCCTGCACATACTGCTGGAGCTGAAACAGAAACTGTTGGTAAAGCATTAATAGTTAAAGTTGCATTCGCACTTTGACTAGTACATCCTGTAGTTGAATTTGTAATTACAACTGAATACTGACCTGCAGCTGTTGGATTAAATGTAGAAACTGTATTTGCTGGTGCTGTTCCTGATGGAACTGTCCAAGCGTATGTATATGTTCCTGCAACACCTGGGTTTGCTGTAACTGCAGCCGTAGTTCCTGCACATACTGCTGGAGCTGATACTGTAACTGTTGGTGTAGCTTTAATTTCAACGTTCGCAGTAGCTGTTGTTAAAGCACAACCTGAAACATTAATTGTATTTGTTACAACATAATTACCTGGAGTTGATTGAGCAACATCAATTACACCATTAGATGTATTAACTGATAAACCTGAAGTTGAAGAAAATGCACCTGCTGTTCCACCACCTGTAAAGGAAACAGCTTGATTAGATTCAGAGTTACAATAAGACGCTGCAGAATAGCTAAACGTAGCTACAGGAGAATTTGTAATGTTTATTATTTGAGTTTTTGTATCAGTACAAGAAGTTGATGTACTGTTAGTTGTATATGTAACTGTATATTGACCTGAATTAGAATTAGTAGGAGTAATTAAACCTGAAGAGTTTATTGATAAACCTGGAGTAGAAGAAAATGTTCCAGTTAATGTTTGATCAACCAATGTAGGTGATACAGCACCACCACTTACACATAAAGTGTTAGAAGCATATGAAAATGTTGCGTTTTGAGTTGGATTAGCAGTTACTGTTACAGAACCATTTGGACTAACACATCCATTAGCATCTGTTATCGAAACAGTGTAAGTTCCTGGAGTTGAAGCAGTAATTGATTGAGTTGTTTCACCTGAACTCCAATTGTAACTTGAAGCAGATTCAGATGATAAACCTACACTTCCACCTGAACAAATCCCTAAAGAACCATTAGGTGTAATTACTGGAGCAGCAGGTAACGGATTAACTGCAACATTCGTAGCTAGAGAAGTTGTAGAACATCCATTTGTAGTAGCTGTAACTGTATAATTTCCAGAAGTATTAACTGTAGTTGAATCATTATTTGTAGAATTACTCCATAAATATGATGTATTTAATGCAGCTGGTGTACTTAAAATAACTGAACTTGAAGCACAAAATGTAGTTGAACCTGAAGTTACTACTGAAGGAATTGCTGGCATTGCTTTAATAGTAACAGTATCTCTTGCAATATATGAACAAGAAGTTGCAGAACCAGCAGTGTAATATGTTATAATATAACCTCCAGCTGTAGAAGCCGATGGATTAATTTCCCCTGTAGAAGATTGACCTGCAGTTGTTTGACCTACAAAATTTAATGCTGTTGGAGAATAAAAAGTACCTCCTGTAGTTAATGGAGAGATTGTTGGAACAACACTTGTCAAATCTTTACAATAAGAAGCACTTGAGTAATTAATAGATACTGCTGCATCTCTTGATGTTAATGTAGGATTAGCACAAGGTTGAGCTTTAACGATAAAATCATCAAAAGAACAAGTAGTTGAAGAAGTATTACCAGTTCCACCTCTTACAAAAACATCAATTTCTCCTGGATTTTCTCCGATTCCTCCACCTGATGCAGAATAAGAAAATGTCTGACCAGCACCTGAACCTGACCAATAAACATTTCCTGAAATTTTATCAAAGGCAATTTGAATTGTAATTTCACTATTTGCTGTTAACGCAGGAACAGCTGCTCCTCCATTACCGATGTTTACTGCATAAGTACCTGCACCTCCACCACCTACGGCGTATAAAATACCAGTAATTACTTTAGTTTTAGCATTAAAAGAAACGCCCGCAAGAATTTTTGACCAAGCATCATTATAAATTGCTACACGAAAATCATTTGTACTTGTAATCCCTGTTGGCCCTGTCTTGATTTTGAACTCTGTAAAAATCACATCATTTCCTGGTGTTCTTCCAGCCCAATCAAAATATTGAAATGCATATTTTGTTGTTGATGGATTAGTGGCTCCTGCAGGACCAGTTAATTGTAATTCATTGTCAGTTGCACCTGCATTTACTATTTGAAAATCAGTATTTGCACCACCGGTAGGTACAAAAGTCCCCCAATTCCCTTGTCCTGGTGTAGCACCAGTAACATCAGTACCTAAATTCCCTACTGTCAAAGCATCAAAGTCATCAGTAAATAACGTTTGTGATTGAGAGAAAAAAGATGCTCCGATGACTACAATCGAAAGTAAAATTTTTTTCATTTGTTAAATAATTTTTAATTAAAAGTTAATTTATAGTACAAAATTAAATCACAAATAAATGAAAACCAAAAATAAAGCAAGAAATGATTCTAATTTTGGTGATTAAAATCAAAAAAAATAGCCAATGGTTACAAAACAATTTGAATCATATTTTTTTTGTGGTAATTGGTTAGATGATGTTTTATCCAATCAAAGTAGTAAACAACGCCTGATTTTCATTTAAATACTCATACGTAAAATTCAATTCTTTCATTTTACCTATCAAAGATTCGAAATCTTTTGGATCTTTTAATTCTACTCCAACGATAACTGGTCCACTTTCTCTGTTGTTTTTCTTGGAGAATTGAAAAAAGGTAATATCGTCATTTTCACCTAATACCTCTGTTACAAATAAACGAAGAGCTCCTGGTCGTTGAGGAAATTGTATTAAGAAATAATGCTTTAATCCTTCATAGAATAATGAACGTTCTTTTATTTCCTCTGTTCGCATGATGTCATTGTTACTTCCACTGACAATACAAACAATATTTTTCCCTTTAATATCTTCTGCAAAGAAATCCAACGCAGCGATTGTTAATGCACCTGCTGGCTCTACAACAATCGCTTCTTCATTGTATAGACTTAATATAGTTGTACACACTTTTCCTTCCGGAATACTGATTACATCATCTAATTTTTCTTTACAGATTTCAAAAGTTAAATCACCAACTCTTTTAACAGCTGCTCCATCAACAAATTTATCGATGTGCTCTAAGGTCGTATTTATATCATTTTTTATTGATTCCTTCATCGAACTTGCACCTGCAGGCTCAACACCAATTAGTTTTGTAGAAGGACTTAACGCTTTAAAAACAGTACTCATTCCTGCTGCTAATCCACCACCTCCAATTGGAATGAATAAATAATCGATTTTTTCTTTGTAATCATTTAATATTTCAAGTCCAACAGTACCTTGACCTGCAATAACTAAATTATCGTCAAAAGGATGAATAAATGCTTGGTGTTTTTCTTGTGAAAATTTTAAAGCTTCCGCATATGCATCATCAAAAGTATCACCTCTTAAAACCACATCTACCCATTGTTTACCAAAAAGCTGTACTTGCTTAATTTTCTGTTTGGGAGTAGTCAAAGGCATAAAAATCGTTCCTTTAATACTCAATAAATTACAAGAGTATGCAACGCCTTGCGCATGATTACCTGCACTTGCACAAACAACCCCATTGGATTGCAATTCTTGTGTCAAATGAAACATCTTATTGTAAGCACCTCTTAACTTATAAGAACGAACTATTTGAAGATCTTCTCTTTTTAAAAGTATGTTTGCTTCATATTTATCGCTCAAATTGTTATTCTTCATCAATGGAGTTCTAAAAACCACA
>CALPRR020000033.1 GCA_943326025.2 Candidatus Kuenenia stuttgartensis
GTAGAGAAGATTTATGAAGTATTGCAAGCATCTTCAAATGATAAATATTTTGCTAATTTGGCACTACAAATGAAACCTCTTTTGGATTTGTATAAAAAAGTAAAAATCGAAAAAATCATCAGAGAACCTGAAATGCAAGAGGTAAATGGTGAATTAGTTTTTATTGATAAAAGCGAAACTAAAATTATTGCAGAGGGAAATGTTATTCAAGATATTATTAACGAAACGGTTAAATTAAGAAACCAACTTTTAAAATAAATTTTTCTAGATTATGAAAAGTAAATATTTTATCATAGCTCTTTTTATTGGTTTTGGAGGATTATTATCCTTCGTTAGCTCTCCTCTTGGAGGGGGCAAGTGTACAGGAGACCAGGAGTATGCAATAGGTTTGACTATGTTGGACAAGTATAAATTAATAAAAGATTATCGTGTTTCACTTAAAGGAGGAAATCCTGAAAAACCTCCGACAGATAGTTATATGATTTCTTTAAAAGCAGGACTTAAATACCGTTTAATTCCAATTAGTAATCCTAATAACAAAACAAAAATGATTATGTCTATTTATTTAAATGAGCAGAAAACAGTTTTATTGGCTACTTCTTTTAATAAAGTGACAGGAAAACATTATCCTAAAATTGATTTTAACTGTAGAACAACTGGAACTTTCTATTTGTTTTATGAATTTGATTCTGCTGAAAAAGGCTGTGGAGTAGGTATGTTTTCTGTTGAGAATTAAAAAAAAATAGAAGATTTAATATAAAATGCTGTCTAATTTAGACAGCATTTTTTTTGTAGTTAATAATTAAGTAAAGTAATTATTTCTTTTGCTTCTTTAACATCATGTACTCTAAGTATTGATGCTCCTTTTTGAATAGCTAACGTATTTAATATTGTAGTTCCATTTAATGTTTCTTGAGGAGTACAATTTAATTTATTATAGATCATTGATTTTCTTGAGAATCCAACTAATATAGGTTTTTTTAATAATCTTAAATCTTGTAATTGATTTAATAGTTCATAATTTTGATTAATTGTTTTACCAAAACCAAAACCTGGATCTATTATAATATCATTTATACCTTTTTTTTCAAGAATATTTATTTTTTCTGATAGAAAAGATGTTACAGTTTTGAAAATTGATGAATTATTGTCTATCTTTTTTTGCATTGTTTGAGGTGTTCCAACCATGTGCATTAAAATATATGGACATTTGTAATGTTCAATGATATCGATAAGTTTTTCATCAATATTCCAAGCACTTATATCATTAATGATGGAAACACCATTTTCTAAACCAATTCTTGCAACTTCTGATCTAAATGTATCTAATGAAATTGGAATTTGATGAAAATGTTTTGATATCCAATTTAATGTAGTTGAAATACGATTAATTTCCTCTTGAATTGAGATTTCTTGAGCTCCAGGACGAGAAGAATATCCACCTAAATCAATAATATCCACTCCTTCATTTATGAATTTCTCAACTTGTTTAAGTGTTTCTATTTCAGTTGTTTTTCTACTTTCTTTGTAGAATGAATCTGGAGTACAATTGATTATACCCATTACTTTAGGAATAGTTAAGTCAATTAAATTATCCTTTACTCGAAGATATTTATTTGTTGGAAAATGTGTATCTTCAACCTTTAAATTATGCATAATAGATTAAATGAGTCAAACATCATTAGAATATACAAATGTAATCAATGTTTGTAGAGAATTATTTTCTAAGAAAACAAAAGATTATGGAACGGCTTGGAGGATACTAAGGCCGAGCTCTTTAACAGATCAGATTTTTATTAAAGCTCAACGTATACGTACGATTCAGGAGACAGGTATTAATAAAGTTGGTGAAAGTATCGATGATGAATTTATTGCAATTATTAACTATTGCATTATGGCTTTGATACAAATTACTGAAAGAGAATTAAAAGAATTGGAAATAGAACCAACTTTAGCAGTTAGTTTATATGATAAATATTCTAAAGAAGCTTTTGATCTAATGATGAAAAAAAATCATGATTATGGCGAAGCTTGGAGGGATATGAGAGTAAGTTCTCTGACTGATTTGATTTTAATGAAAATATTACGTGTTAAACAAATAGAAGATAATAATGGCTCAACAATTATAAGTGAAGGTATTGATGCGAATTATTTCGACATGTTAAATTACTCTGTTTTTGCAATGATTCATCTGTTAAAACAAAAATAAGATGAAGCAAAAAGTTACATATCAAGGAAGATCTTTGTTTTTTAATTTCTTATTTGTATTCATTAATTTAGTAGGAATATCTTCAATTGTTATTGGATTTCATCCATTTTTTAATGACTTTAAACTTCTTTTTTTACTTCTTGGGTTTGGATTAATGTCATTATCAATTTTTGGATTGATTATTTTCAAAGGTAGATTATTGATGTCAAGTGTTGCAAGGGTTATTGTTGGTAGTATTTGTATTATATCTGGAATAGTAAAAGCAAACGATCCATTAGGTTTTTCATATAAATTAGAAGAATATTTTGAAGATGGTGCATTGGCATACAGAATAAAGGAAATATTTAATTCTCCTTCATTTTCAATGGAATATTTGATTGATTATGCTTTAATTTTTAGTGTAATTATTTGCATTATAGAAATAGTATTAGGTGTATTGTTGATTATAGGTGGAAGAATCAAAATAGTAGCGTATTTAACGTTATTTATGATGATTTTCTTTACGTTTTTAACTTGGCATACAGCGAGTTGCGACTCAAAAATTAAATTCTTAGATGAAGATACTTATAGTTTATCTAGTGAACTAGGGCAATTAAAATTATCAGAATCAAAAACAAATAAAAATATCAAGATTGTTTCAAAATTAAATAATCAAATTATAGTTCATGAAATGAAGCAACCACAATGTGTAACTGATTGTGGTTGTTTCGGAGATGCATTGAAAGGTTCTTTAGGAAGGTCTTTAACTCCTTCAGAATCTCTTTGGAAAGATATTGTTTTAGTTTATTTAGTAGTATGGATTTTTATTGCACAATGGAAAATTAAACCAAATACTTGGAAGAATAATCTATGGTTTTTATCCATTTCAATGCTTTTGATTTCTTTCTTTTCTTGGGTTTTTGGTTGGTATTTTCCAATATTATTGAGTTTGATATTTTTACTTGCAGCACTTTGGATGAAACAAGTTGGAGGAAAGTATTTAGGAAATACTCTTGGAAGCTCATTAATTGTTATTCTGCTAAGTAGTATTTTTGTATCGTATGTTCTTTATTATGAACCGTTAAAAGATTACAGACCATATGCTGTTGGAAATAATATTTTGCAAAAAATGAACGATGGAATAGAGGGTAAGTATAAAACCATGCTAACATATAAAAATAAGAATACTGGAGCCCAAAAAATATTCGATGCTTCATCTAATGAATATTCTTCTTCAAAAATTTGGGAACAGAAAAATTGGGTAAATATTGGTGTTGAGAATATTCCTATTGTAGAACCTCGTCTACCTTCAATCACAGAACAATTTGATCCATTTATTTCAAAAGAAGATGTTTCAAATGCAGAATTAACTATTCCACTAGTCAAAAGTATTGTAGAACTTAATAATGCAGAAGATTCAGATATTTCTTTAAGAAATTACATCGTTCATGAAAAGAATATCGTAATTCTTGTTTCGAAACAATTAAATAATTCTAATTGGAATTCAATTGAACGAATAAAGTCTATTTTTCAAGAATGTAAAAGAAACAATATTCCTTTCATTTTAATAACAAATTCTAGTAGGGAATCAATAAATTTATTTAGAAATAAATATGATTTTGATGTTCCAACTTTTGTAAATGATGAAATTGAATTAAAAGCAATATCTAGATCAAATCCAGCATTATTAATTATAAAAAATGCTGTAATTAAAGGGAAATATCCACATCGTTCTATACCAAAGTATGAATGGTTATCTAAAAATATATTATTTAAGAAATGAGAAAGAAAATAGTAGCTGGTAATTGGAAAATGAATCTATTGAGTTCAGATGCTCAAGAATTATTTTCAACTATTTCAAAAGAAGTAACATCTTCAGAAAAATGCGATGTGATGGTTTTTAGCCCTTCTTTATTTATTTCAAAATTAGCTGAAATTAAAAGTCAAGTTAAGTTAGGTTTCCAAAATTTTTATCCTGAAGAAAAAGGTGCTTTTACAGGTGAAATTTCTATAACTCAAGTTCAAGATTCAGGTGCAAACAATGTGTTAATAGGACATTCTGAAAGAAGAGCATATTTTAATGAGGATCATGGATTTTTAAAAAATAAAGTTGATGCAGCATTAAAACATTCAGTTAATGTTATTTTTTGTTGTGGTGAGCCTTTAGATGAGAGAGAAGCTGGAAATGAATTGAACTATGTAAAAAAACAATTGATTGATAGTTTGTTTCACTTAAATGATTCAGAAATTATTAAATGCGTAATTGCTTATGAACCAGTTTGGGCAATAGGCACAGGTAAAACGGCAACTATTGATCAAGCAGAATCAATGCATAAATCAATTAGAAGTTGGATAGAAGAAAAATATAATAAAGAGATAGCTGATTCAATTTCTATTCTTTATGGAGGTAGTTGTAATGCTGCTAATGCAAAGGAATTGTTTGCTTGTCCAAATGTTGATGGTGGTTTAATTGGTGGTGCAGCCCTAGATGCGAATTCATTTTTACAAATAATAGCTTCTTTTTAATGGATTATTTAGAATTAGAAATTAAGGTAGAACCTAGAGATCCTTGGGCTGAAATTATTACAGTTGAATTATCTGAATTAGGATTTGATAGTTTTGTTGAGACAGATGAAGGGGTTTTAGCTTATGGTGCGGTTAAGGCTATATCGATGAATCAAGTTTTAGAACAAACGATTTTATCCAGAAATACGGATGAATTTAAAATTTCATATACCGAAAAGGTAATTCCTCATCAAAATTGGAATGCAGTTTGGGAGTCTGATTTTCATCCAGTTGAAGTAAAGGGTTATTTAACAATTGTTGCACCTTTTCATTCGAAAGAAGATCGAAAAGGAATGGTTGTTGAAATTCAACCTCAAATGTCATTTGGTACAGGTCATCATCAGACAACTTGGTTAATGTCTTCAGCTCTTTTTGAATTAGACAAAATGCCTGATAATGTTCTAGATATGGGAACTGGGACTGGAGTATTAGCAATAATTGCAGAAAATTTAGGAGCTAAAAATATTGTTGCAATTGATATAGAAGATTGGTCTGTAGAAAATGCTAAAGAAAATGTAGTTCGTAATAAATGTGAAAAAATTAATGTATATTGTGGTGATGTAGATTTGATTCAAAATCAAAAATTTGGATTAATAATTGCTAACATTAATAAAAATGTATTAAAAGCACATATGAAGGCTTACAGTGATTCACTAGAAATAGGCGGTACATTATTGTTAAGTGGATTTTTTGAATCAGATGTTGAAGAATTAATTTCTTTCTCATCAAATTATGATTTAGAAAAACAAGATGTTATTTCAAAAGAATCTTGGGCTGGAATTAAATTGATAAAAAAATAACACTCAAAATAATCTATTATGCTGAAAAAAAGGATTATATTTTTGGTTCTATTCTTTATGTCAGGAATAGTATATTCTCAATCTTATCCAAATGATAGAGAAAAATTTGTTAAATATTTTCAAAAAAGTTTACAAGAATTTGGTAGAGGAGATTTTAGAGATTTCGCTCATAGAGATTTAGAGAAATCGTTATTGGAGTCTTCAGATTTTCCTAATGACTATTTTAACAAAATGGTTGAAACTTGTAATTTAATGGAATCAAAAAGATTGAGTCCTTATCCAGAGATTTATAATTATGTTTTCTCAGTATATTCATTTATCAAGGGTAAACAGTCTCAAGCAAGTTTTACCGCTTGGCATAGTTCAGTAAATAAACTTTTAGATTTGCGTGACACTCGAAAATTCACTGATTTTATCGAGCTATCAGCAGGTTTTTTCTCAAAAACATTAATTGCAGCATCCTCTAATTTTGATTGGTATTATTATGGAGGAAGTTATTCATTTGAATTTACTGATAAACCTTTTATTCGTTTTGCTAATGGAACACTTGCATGTAGAGTAGAAAATAGAGATTCAGACACTAAAGATAAACAGCCTTATGTAGATAGTTTAGTGATTATGGCTACAAGTGGAGTTTACGATCCTATTTTAAGAAAATGGGAAGGTAATGGAGGTGTACTTAATTGGGAAAAAGTAGGTTTATCAAAAATTGAAACATATGCAACTCTTTCAAAATATGAAATTTCATTGAAGACAGCTACTTTCACTGCTGATTCAGTAACTTTAAAAACACCATACTTCAATAGAACAATTAAAGGAAAGTTAACAGATCGAGCTCAGAAAATCAATAGGGAAATGGATAAAATTTATCCTCAGTTTATTTCATATGAGAGTAGATTACCAATCAAAAATATTAGACCAGATGTAGATTATGATGGTGGTTTTTCATTACAAGGTAGTAGCTTCGTTGGAGTAGGCTTTCCAACTGCACCTGCTAAAATAATTATTTATAGAAATTCAAAGCCATTTATATATGCTAGTTCTCAACAGTTTACTATTGCACCAAAAAGGATAACATCTGCTTCAACAGGTATTAAAATGGTTTTTAATGTCACTGATTCTATTTCACATCCAGGTGTAGATTTTTCTTATGATTTAGATAAGAAAATAGTTGAAATGGCTAGAACAAAATCAGGAATTGGTCAATCACCATTTGAAGATTCTTATCATCAATTGGATATGTATATGCCTAAATTAACTTGGAATACAGAAACGAGTGACTTGAATATTACTTATGAGATTGGTACTTCTCAAGAACAAAGAATAGCACGTTTAGAATCAAAAAATTATTTTGATGAAAAATTGTACGATTATATTCAAGGAATGGAGGCCGTTCATCCATTAGTAGCAATTTCTAAATATTGTTATAAATATGATGAATATACGATGCCAGAAGGTAAAATAGCTTCTGCATTAAATAAAACAATTGAGCAAGCAAAATCATTAATGTTAGATTTATCTACATATGGTTTTATTTCTTATGATACTGAAACAAAAATGGTTACAGTAAATAAGAAGACGATGAATTATGTTGAATTCAAAGCTGGAAATAGGGATTTTGATAACATCGTTTTCATTTGTGATTTTAAGCCTAAAGAACTAAAAGGATATACTGAAGATCAAATAAAAAATGATGCATATTTACAAGCTGTTCAACAAGAATATGTAGACAAAACTGAAAAACGAAGATTGATGAAAAACTTTGCTACAATAAGTTTATCATCTCTAGATATTTATGCAAATGCTGTTGATTTTGTAAGAATTTCAGAACCACAAAACACAATTGTTTTCCCTGTTAAAAATGAAGTAACGATCAAAAAAGATAGGAATTTTGAATTTGCTGGTTGGATTAATTCTGGTAAAATGGAATTAGATGCAATTAATGCTCAATTTGTTTACAAAGATTTTAAAATAGTATTATTAAAAACAGACAAATCAACTTTTAGGGTTATGCCATTATCAGAAAAAGATGGTAAAAAACCAATTGGTATGACAAGTAGTATTTCTGGAATCGTTGGTGAATTATTTGTAGATGATCCATCAAATCGTTCAGGTGTAAATAAAAAAATTACGGATTTCCCTAAACTAAAATCAGTTAAAAATTCATTTGTTTATTATAATTCTAAAGCGATTATGAGAGGATCTTATGATAGTACTCGTTTCTATTATACAGTTTTACCTTTTGACATTGATAGTTTAGATAATTTTTATGAAAAAGATTTTAAAGTAATTGGTGAGTTAACTTCTGCAGGAATTTTCCCAAAGATTAAGCAGAATTTAACAATCATGCCTGATTATTCATTTGGTTTCTCAACCAAAGCAGCTCCAGGGGGATATGAGTTTTATGGAACGAAAGCAAAGTATGACAATAAAATCATTCTTTCAAATAATGGATTACAAGGTGCAGGACAAATTGATTTTGTTGAATCATCTTCTACGTCATTAAATTTATTTACATTTTTACCTGATTCATGTGTCGGTTTAGCAAAATTTGTAAACAAACCTGTAGAAGCAGGAATTCAATTTCCTGATGTGACATGTGCAGAAGCTTATATTACCTACATACCTAAAAATAATTTATTGAAAGCAGCTTCTACAGCAAGAAATGAGTTGGCAATGTTCAAAGGTGAAGCTAAATTGAGTGGAATGGCTTTCGTAAGAGCAGAAGGATTAAGAGGTAAAGGAACTATCGATATGAAAACAGCTCAAATTTTCTCTTTTGACTTTAAGTTCAAACGTTGGGAAATTGATGCGGATACTGCAGAGTTTGACTTAAAAAACACGCATGCTGAAGAAGGAGAAGATGAAATGGCGTTCAAATCTTCAAATGTAAAATCACATATTTCATTTGCTGAAAGAAGAGGAGAATTTATTTCAAATGATGGAACATCTTTGGTATCATTTCCTACTAATCAGTATATCTGTAAAATGGATAAGTTGAACTGGTGGATGGATAAAGAATCGATTGAAATTGAAACAAATTCAGGAGAAGAAGCGCTTGCTGATAATGACTTGAATTTAGTTGGACCAAACTTCTTTTCAGTTCATCCAAAGCAAGATTCGTTACAATTTAGAGCTCCAAAAGCATTTTTTAGTTTATCCGATAAAACAATTTATTGTTCTAAAGTTGAATTTATTGATGTGGCAGATGCTCGAATATATCCAGATAGTATGAAATTGACTATTCGTAAAAAAGCGAAAATGGATCCTTTGAGTAATGCTAGAATTGTAGCCAATTATATTACGCAGTACCATACTTTCTTAAAATGTGATTTAGAAATTACTGCAAGACGAAAATACTCAGGTAAAGGTATATATCCATATTACGATCGGGATAGTATGTTGACGAATTTTACGATGGATCGTATTTTCTTAGATTCTACAGAACAAACAGAGGCTAGGGGTAAAATTGCTGAAGATGCCAAGTTTTACTTGAGTAAACAGTTTGATTATTATGGAAATATTACTGTAAAAGCTGCGTTACCGACAATTATATTTACGGGTGCAACTCGAATGAATCATTCTTGTGAAAAATTCCCAAGAGCATGGATTGCTTTTAGTGCTAAAATTGATCCCGATAATATTCAAATTCCAATTGATCCTGATATGAAGAGTATTGATGGTAAATCACTTACTTCTGGAATTATTTGGAGGGACTCAAGAGCATTGGATAGTATAAAATTATATCCTACATTTTTATCTCCAATTCAGAGTGTAGATGATCCTGCTGCAATGACAGCTAGTGGTTTACTTCAATATAATGCAGATGCGAGTGAATTTCAAATAAGTTCCAAAGCTAAGTTATTGAATAGATCAGAGAAAGGGAACTATATTGCTTTACATACTGAAAGTTGTTCTATGAATGGAGATGGAATTATAAATTTTGGAATGGATTTCGGTGATGCTCCAAAAATTGATGCAGTAGGTTATGTAAATTATGATCAGCGAACAACTAAAACATCGATTAACGCAACAATTCGCTATTTCTTTCCTTTTGACAAAGGTTTAATGGAATCAATTGCAACGAAAATAAATGCTGTTGAAGGATTGAAACCAATGGAATTGAGCAATACAACTCTAGAAGAAGCGCTTGTTCAATGGACTGATCGAAAAACTGCTGATAAAATTAAATCGGATTACACTTTAAAAGGCGAAGTTTCAAAATTACCTTCAGAATTAGAGGCTACTATAACTATAACTGGTGTAAAATTATCATCTTATGATGATTCTAAAATGCAAGAAAAAGGAATTATATCAAATGGTGACGAAGCAGTTTTATTAAATATGTATGAAAAGACAGTTATGAAAGTTGTACCTTTGAAAGCATTTTTTCAACAAATTTATTCTGGAAATGGAGGGGATAAATTTGGTTTATACATAAATATTCCTGGTGGTAGAGATTACTATTTTGATTATTCTATGGAGAAAAAAGATGGAACTCTTAAAGTAATTACGGGTGATACTGAACTTGAAGCATCAGTTAATGGAATTAAAGAAGATAAGAGAAAGGCTAAAAATTATAAATATGAAATGAGTACTCAACTTATATACTTGAGTAAGTTTTTAAGATTATTTGGAGGAGAATAAGATGGATTTTTTACTATTTGGTTGTATTGCTTATATTTTTGGATCTATTCCAACAGCAGTTTGGATAGGTAAATCTTGGTATAATCTTGATGTTAGAGAGCATGGAAGCAAAAATGCTGGTGCAACAAATACTTTTAGAGTATTAGGAAAAAAGCCTGGGATAATTGTTCTTTCTATTGATGTTATCAAAGGTTTTTTAGCTGTTTATCTTCCATTTATTTTTTTATACACAAAAATTGATTTAGACATTTTGATTCAAATTCAAATTATATCAGCTATTTTAGTTGTATTGGGGCATGTATTTCCAGTTTTTGCAAATTTCAAAGGAGGAAAAGGTGTTGCGACTTCTTTAGGTGTAATTTTTGGAATTCATCCTTTAGCTGCTGCTATTTGTTTAGGAATTTTTTTAATTGTTTTTATAATAGGTAATTATGTGTCTTTAGGTGCAATAATTGCTTCTTTTTCTTTTCCTTTATTAATTAAATTTGTCTTTGATGAAACTTCAATTTGGTTGAATTCGTTTAGTATGATATTGAGTTTAGCAGTAATTGTTGCACATAGAAAGAATATGGTACGACTATTGAACGGAACTGAAAGTAAGATGTATTTATTAAGACGTTAAAACATTTTACAAATTAACAAATACAAATTCGAGTGTTGCGATATAGATTAATATTTTTAATATCCGTTATTTTTTACTGTACAAATTTGTATAGTCAAACTTTAGAGGAAATTAAGGCTCAAGCTGATAAATTGTTTGATAAAGAACAGTTTGTAGAAGCTACTCCTTTGTATTTAAAACTATTAACGGGTTCACCTAGGGATTACGATATTAATTATCATTATGGGACATGTCTGCTTTTTTCAGCTAATAAAAAATTAGAATCGTTTAAGTATTTAAATTATGCTGTAACAAGTGAAACAGTTGATGCCAAAGCTTTTTATTATTTAGCTAGGGCACAACATTTAAATTATCAATTTGGTGAAGCAATTGGTAATTATAATAAATATAAAACAAAAGCAGCTTCGAATATTGATGGTAATTTAGAAGTGGACCGACAAATTCAGATGTGTGAAAACGGTAAAAAATTGATTACTGCTTTTACAGATTTAATTGTACAAGAAAAAATTGAAATTGAATTAGATAAGTTTTTTAGATTGTATAATTTACAAAATATTGGTGGAGCTTTTTTGGTTACATCTGATTTTCAAAGTAAATTAGATAAGAAAAAAGATCATACACCATTGATTCACTTTCCTAAAACAAAAGATATTTTTTATTATTCAAGTTACGGCGACGATGATAAAAATGGAAAGGATATCTATATCAGAAGAAAACTTCCGAATGGAGAATGGGGACTTCCTCAAAAAGTAGTTGGTGGCGTTAACTCAGAGTACGATGAAGATTATCCATTTTATCATGCTGCTGATAATTTTTTATATTTCAGTTCAAAAGGTCATAATTCGATGGGGGGCTATGACGTTTTTCGTTCTAAATTTAATCCCGAAACCAATTCATTTGGACCAGCTGAAAACATGGATTTTGCAATATCAACACCTGCAGATGATATGCTTTATATTGTTGATTCAATAAATCAAAACGCCTATTTTAGTTCGACTCGTCAAAGCCAAAAAGGGAAGGTATATGTTTATAAAGTAAGAGTTGAAAAAGTTCCTCTACAATTATCTGTCGTTAAAGGTAATTTTTATTCAACAGTCAATCCAGAAAATAAAAAAGTGTATATTGAGGTAAGAGATTACGCTACTGGAAATTTAATAGGAAATTTTAATTCAAATGATAAAGGAGTTTATATTATCACTTTTCCAAAAGGGGGGAAGTATGAATATTCCATGCGTGTAGAGGGGCAAACCGAAATATATAAATCAATTGTTAGTATTCCATTTTTAAAAGAATTTAAACCACTAAAACAAAAAATTGTTGATGATATGGTCAACAATACTGAAATGGTAAAAGTAATCGATCTCTTCAATGAGGAAGTTGATGATGCATCTGGTATTCTTGCTATGGTAATCAAGATGAAATCAGATTTAGCGCCAAATTCTGATCAATTTGATTTAAAAGCTCAAGAAAAATTGGATACTAAAATATTGAGTGATTTAGGCATTGGTAATTTAAGATTAAATGAAGTAAATGAATTATTAGATAAGGAAGTAAAGGAAGCAGAAGAAGCATCTAACCAAAATAAATTATTAGAAAATAAAATTAATTTTCAAGCTGTTGAAAATTTAGATAAGGTAAATAAGTTAGATGAGGCAATAAAAAATAAATTAGCACTTGCTGAAACTGCAAAAACAGCAGAAGAAAAATATTTATTACTAAAGTCTGCAGAAACATTAACTGAAAAGCAAGATTTACTTCGTAATCAAACAAAAAAAGATTTACAATATTTTGATTCAATCTCAAAGTTACCTGGCGCATACGATTCAAAGAAATCAGATGAATTAAGAAATATTAATACAAAATTTAAAGCTCTTTTAGATAGTAATATGCAGCAAGAGGCATTGATATTGATTTCGATGAATAAGGAAATTATTAATAAAGCCATAACGACTAATTCTGAAGACCAACTTCAGCTTTTAATTGATAATAGCTTATCATTGCAAGAACAGGTGGATATTTTGAAAAAGAAAATTGATGGTTTCAATGAGAATATTGAAATTGTTAAAAAAGAGGTTTCAAAGTTGGAAGAAACAAAAGCATTGGCTAAATCAAAAGAACTAGAATCAATTACAAATCAAATTGAATCTAAAAACAAAGAAATTGAAATGTTGATTTCAGAAAGAAGTTTGGTTGATGTTAAAATGGGAGAAAAAGCAATACAAAAAACGAATATAGGTTATAAAATAGATCAAATTCAGACCATTTCAACAGTTAGGGATACGAAAATAGTTACCAAACAAGAAGCACTAGCTGCTTTAGGATCAATTGAAACTACAAATTCAAAAACTTTGAAAGCTTATGTTGCTCAAAAAGTTAAAGATTTAGAGAAGGAAAATCCTGTATTAAAAGATTCAGATGTTGCTAGTTCAACTTCATTAAAATCAGTAGATCAAAATTATACTCAAAAATATAGTGATATTGAATCTAATTTATCTTTAACAGAAGCAGATAAAAACAAGCAGAAAAATATTTTAGATAATCAATTAATCAATGGATTAGAAACAAAATTAAACGAGATAGAGAAAAGTTTGCTAACTGATCCAACGAATGAACAGTTACTTAATTCTAAAAAAGAATTAAGTACATTAAAATCAAAAGTTCAAAATACAGTTGATAAAAGAGATGAATCGGGTGCTTCATCTATAGCAGCAAATTCAATAACAAAACAAAACTCAACTACTCCAGTAAATTCAAATAATTCTTCAACTAATACAGCGAACGTATCAAATACAAATTCTTCAAAAACTGCTACTCCATCTACGAATAAAGTAAATGAAACTTCAAATAATGCTTCGAATCAATCGAACGTTTCAAATACAAATTCTTCAAATAAAGCTACTACATCTCCTAACAAAGTAAATGAAAATTCAAATAATTCTTCAACTAATACAGCGAACGTATCAAATACAAATTCTTCAAATACAGCTACTCCATCTTCGAATAAAGTAAATGAAACTTCAAATAATGTTTCGAATCAATCGAACGTTTCAAATACAAATTCTTCAAATACAGCGACTACGTCTTCTAATAAAGCAAATGAAACTTCAACAAATAACAATTCAACTGTAACTAAAGAAGACATCTTTTTAGATGATCCTAAGTATGTGAAAGGAGTTGCAACATCAGAATCTGTAAAAGAAACGATGCGTTCGATTACTCCTAATTATGTTGAGAACATGCAGTCAATAGAGAATAATTTTAATTTGTCAAAAGTTGAAAAATTAGAAAAATTAGTGGCTGAAGATGAATTAATGATAGAAGGTTTAAATAAATTGAAAGTTTACAATACTGAACAATTAAAAGGCTTACCTAATAATCAAGAATTAAGAAATCAGCAAAAAACGATCGAGCGTGCTTTATTAGAAACTACTCAAAAAAATTCTTTAAATAAAAATAAACTAGAGGTACTTAAATCTGCATCAACACAAGATTTGGCTGTTAATGAAGCTTTGATTGCTGAGTTACAACCGAATTATGCCAAAAATATAAAAGCAGCTCAAACTAATACTAAATTGACTGAATTAGATAAATTAAAAGCAAATCAAAAAGAAGATAATTTGTTATTGAATAATTTAAACACAGCAATTTCTTCAGTTGATAAGCAATTACAATCTAGTTTAAGTCAAGAATTAATTGACAAGAAAAAACAATTAGAGAATTTAAAAACAATTACAAAAGATCGTATTGAAGAAAGAGAAGCTCAAATAGCTTACAAACAAAAAATTGCGAATGAGTTAGCCGAGAAAGCTAAACAAGACGAAATCAAGAAAATTGCAAATGACATCAAACCAGATCATAATTCAACAGTTAAGAAAATAAATGCAAGTACAATTCCAGAAGATGAAAAAGTAGTTGCATTGATTGCAGAAGAAAAATTAGTGATCGAAAAAATGCATGAAGTTGAAAAAACGATGCAAGAAATGGTTGCCAAAGATCCAAATGAAACAATGGTTGCTCAGAAATTGGATGTAATTAGAAAATCGATTCAACTATCAGAGCAAAACATTAAAGATTTAGACAAGCGAGGAGTAGATTATGCGATTTCAAAAATTGATACAAAAGTATTAGTTGCTGAAGTTGATAATAAATTTATGGCGGATACAGCAAAAATTGCTCATTCTGCTTCGTCTACTAAAAAAGAGGAATTGGCAGCAAGAGAAGTTGTTTTACAAGAGAAATTCTCTAAAATTATTCAAGCAAACGAAAAGAAAATTGCTAAATCTAATGATCCTTCTGTAAAAGCTGAAAATATTGTATTGAAACAACAATTAGCTGAAAGTAATAAGCGTGAAGAGGTTTATAAAACTCCTGATGTTATTGCTGAAGTTAAAGAGGAAAAAGTTGCGCAGCCTGGCATTGAAATTAAAGAAGTAAAAGAGACGAAGTTAAAAGAAAATGAAGCTGTTAAGCAAGAATTAAGAAAAACGTTATTAGCTGAAAATGCTTCTGAAGTTGAGAAGAAATATACTGCTGAAAATGAGTTAGTTGCTCAAGATGATTTTTTATCTAGATACGAAGAAAAAATTCAAGCACAATTACAACCAATTATATTAGAGGCTTCAAAAGATAAATACAATACTGAATTACAACAGAAAAAAATAGTCTTAGAGGATGAATTAAAAACAGTGAAAGATAAACGTGAAGAAATAAAAACTTCATTGCATGATATGAAAATTGCTGCTTTGAAAAATAATTCTACTTCAGATGTAACTTCTCAAAATAATCCAACAAAAACTCCTGTAGCATCAAAAGGAAATGAAAATTTCACGGTATCCGATGAAGCAGTAAAAGAGGTGATTGCTGATTTGAATCCTGCGTTCGAATCAAAAATTAAATCAATCGAAGCGAATACTCAATTATCAAAATCGGAGAAAGCAGATCAAATAGTGAAAGAAGAAATTCAAATTTTGAGTGCACTTAATAATTTAAAATCATCTAACGAAAAACAAATAACTCAAAATCCAACAAATCAGGATTTAAAAAATAAGGAGAAAACGATTGAACAAGCAATTACAGATATAACCGAAAGCTATACATCTAAATCAGCTGATTTGGTAGCTTCACAAACTTCAGTGTATGAAGCTTTATCAAAAGAAGTTGATCCAAACTATAATTCAAATAAAACGAATATTCAATCAAATTCTAAATTAACTGAGATTGAAAAATTAAATGACTTACAAAAAGTCGATAATAATTTAATAGAAAAAATTGATGTTAAAATTAATTCGATTGAGGAGCAATTAAAATCAAATTCAACTCCAGAGTTAGTTACTAAAAAAGCTCAATTAGAAATTTTAAAAGCTTCTACGAAAGAGGAAATAGGTGAAAGAACAAATCTTATTGAAACTAAGAAGCAATTAGCTCAATCAACTTCAGTTAAAAAATCAGCTGAAACAAATAATTATTTAGCAGACCCTGCTGTAAAAGCTGTGATTTCAACTATTAATCCGTCTTATGAATCAACAATTAATTCGATTCAATCGAATGTTAATTTGACTGAAAAACAGAAATTAGAAAAAATCGTAGTTGAGGAAAAAAATATGTTATCTGCTTTGGAAAAGTTGAAAGCTAATAATGTAAAACAAGTTGCTCAATCTCCAACAAATCAAGATTTAAAAAATAAAAGTTTAACGATTGAAAAAGCAGTAAATTCTGTTGATGCATCATACACAACTAATACGAAAGAATTAGCAGGAGTTGATTCAAAATCTTATGCAGCAATAGCAAATGAATTGCAACCATCTTACAAGTCAACAAAAGCAGCAATAAATAAGGATGAATCATTAACAGCGGTTGAAAAATTAGAAGCTTTACAGAAAGAGGATCAACAGTTAATTGCAAAAGTGGATTCAAAATTAGTTGCTGTTCAAACGGAATTAAAATCAAATCCAACTTCTGAAAATCTAATTACTTCAAAAAATCAATTAGAAGTATTAAAACAAGTTGTTTCTTCAAATACTGAAGATAGAGCAGCACAGATTACATTAACAAATAAAATTGTAAATGAAATCCAGCCTTCTTATACAAAAAATGTAAATTCAATTCAAGCTGATAATTCAAAATCTCCAGTTGAAAAATCA